>JABFXT010000073.1 GCA_013361595.1 Nocardia sp.
ACATGCCACTCCCACCACGAGGTATGCCAGCTGCGACTGAACCCCACGGCGAACAGCGCTTCGGCCAGCAGCACGAAGGCGGTGAGCACGCTGAGCAGCACCAGACCCCGCCGACGCGCGTACCGGCGACCGTAGCGGACTGCCGCGGTGAGGTAGCAGACCGATCCGGCGAAGGCGACACCGACCAGCGGTCCTCTCGCCTCGGTCGGATCGGGCGCGTGATCCAGCGGCGGCAACTGGGCCATCGACACGATCGCCCAGGTCACCAGCAGCAGGGTGGGGAGTGCGGACAATATCCAGGCGAACCGGTGCACTCGGGCTGCCGCGGCGGGCCCGAACTCCACCGACGACACGAGGGCGGCGACACCGCCGAGCCCCAGCCCGACGGCCACCGAATAGACGAATCCGGCGTTCGGCGCCGGCAGGATCACCCCGGGTGTGGCCAACGCGTGCAATCCGAGGAAACCCGCGCTGAACTGGAAAACCAGTGATACCAGGATCAACCGGGCGTCCCGGCGCATCCGGGCGGCCCGGAACAACATCACGCCCAGCGCCGTCGCGACGGCGGCGGTGGTGAGTACCAACCAGAAATGTGTCCCGTGGTGCTCGTAGTCCATATCGAGATGAGGGCGGGATACCAGCAGCCACAAACCGAACGCCGGTAGCGCCACGTGTCCCAGCCAGAGCAGAACCTTGACCGTCGACACCATCCGAACGCTACCGCGCGACCCGTCCGGGAGAAACCGGAAGAGCTGTCCCGGGCGGCACGGTACGAGCGGGCCCCGCGGTGCCGGACAGCCGGTTGTGCCCGCCCGGGCGAGCCGGGGTCCCGCGACTCTCGCCGAATCGAAGTCGCGACTTCCGCACGTGCGTCTGCCCGATGTCATAGGCTTCGGCGACACGAAGTGGATATGCGCTCGGTTCCGTGCTCGACCAGAGATACTCGCAGTACTCGATCTAGATCTGTCGAATCGAAGCGTCACCGTCTCCTGCTCATGCTCCGCGCAACAGTGGTGTCGTGCCCGCTTCCGGGGAAACGCGGCCTCCGATTCGACAGCTGCCCCTGTACGGACCACACGCGTGAAGGATCGATATGAAGAGGAAAAGACGCTCCTGGGTCGCGGTTTTGACCGGAACTCTCGTGATCATCGGTGCCGGCGCGACCGTCGCACCGACCGCTTGGCCGCAGCCGGCGCAGGCCCGAGGAACCGGCGGCGACATTCTCCGTGCCGAAGCGTCGCGAGTGGCGTTGTCCGCGCCGGGACTACCCGGGACGGTATCGGCGCGATCGACTCGGCTCACCTACGCCAGCAGCGATACCCATGATGCGCCGACCACGGTGGTGGGAACCTATCTGGAGCCGACCCTGCCGTGGACCGGCCCGGGAGAACGCCCGCTGGTCGCGTACGCGGGTGGCACCCAGGGGCAGAGCGCCGAATGCGCGCCCTCGGCGCTGCTGTCGCAAGTGGTCCGTTACCAGCCGCCGGCCGATATGGTCTTCGAATACGACGCCATCGCGATCTATCAACTGCTGGCCCGCGGGATGGCGGTGGTGATGACCGACTATCACGACTTCGGCACACCGGGCATCCACAATTTCCTCAACCGCAAAACTCAAGGCTATGCGGTGCTGGATTCGGCGCGCGCCGCATTGCGGTTGCCCGGCAGCGGTTTCGGTCCCGCCTCGCCGGTCGTTCTCTACGGCTACTCGCAGGGCGGGATGGCCGCGGCCGCCGCGGCCGAACTGCAGCCGCAGTACGCACCCGATCTGAATCTCCGAGGTGCCTACGTGGGCGGCCCCCTGGTGGGCCCGCAGGACTACATCGCGCGCAGCGACGGCCGGCCCGGTATCGCACCGGCCATCGGGTGGATCCTCAACGGCATCGCCGCGGATTACCCGGATACCCGGCCGGTGCTCGACGCCGCGCTCAACGACACCGGGAAGTCGATCATGCGCGACTCGATCGGTAAATGCGGTGGCGGTCTCTCCGGCGCCTTCGTCCAGCCACAGGACACCGCCCGCTGGACCACCAGCGGACAGCCGCTGACGGCGGTCATCGACAGCTCCCCGGAGTTGAAGAAGGTGTTCGACGAGCAGCGGCTCGGTGGGCTCACGCCCGCGGTACCGGTGCGGCTCTACTCGGCCCGCAACGACAACGGCGTGGCTCCGTTTCCGGCGGTGCGCGGTGTGGCCGCCAATTGGTGCGGCGGTGGCGCGCCTGTCCAGCTCGAAGCGGACGCGTCGGTGCCCCCGATGTCCGGATTCGTGGGCACCCACGATGTGGCTTTCTTCCCGTCGTTGACGACCTCGCAGCAGTGGGTGATCGATCGTGTTGCCGATGTGCCGGCGCCGGTGAACTGTGCGGCGCTGCCCTAGCCGCGCGGAGGCAGGGCTGATCGAGTTTTATTGATAATCCGGTCGGAGCGCAGGCCGTCACTCTCCCGCAGTGCCGGCAGACCTACTGCGCACGACGCTGTATCGTGCCCGGCCGGGTCTATTCGGATATGCGGCCCCGAACTGCCCGGAAGCTGCTCGCTTCCCGGCCGGAGCCGCCGGAAGCACCGATTTCGGCCACACCTGGGATTCCGCTGTCGATCGTGTATCCGCCACCGCACCGATGATGACCGGTCGGTCACCTCTGCATCGGGACGCGGGGCAGGAACCGCTACTCACGTGGCGTCACCCGTTTTCGGCAGTCGCACCCGTTCGAGTGGGTCGGTGGGATGAACGAGGCGGAGATGAAAATCCTCAGACGCGGGAACACCCGTGACAGCAAACGCTATCTCTGGATCCTGAGTACCGTAGCGCCCGGTTGTGCGCTGCTACCGGCTCAGCTCGTGCACGCCACGGGGCTGGTGGTGTTCTGGTGGATCGGTCCGATCCTCGTACTGGTGGTGATTCCGATACTCGACGTCGCGGTGGGCTGTGACGGAAGCAGTCCGCGCGACGAAGACTACGAGGCACTGTCCAACGACCGGTACTACCGATTGTGCACGTTTCTGTTCCTACCGTTCCAATTCGTCGGCTTGATCATCGCGGGGTATATGTGGTCCAGTCCCGAACTGGGCCTGTTCGACAAACTGGGGCTGACCGTAACGCTGGGAATTGTGTCGGGTATCGGGATCAATGCGGCACACGAACTCGGGCATCGGGCCGAACCTCTCGAACGCCGGCTGGCCAAGATCGCGCTGGCGCAATCCGGTTACGGTCATTTCTTCATCGAGCACAACCGGGGTCATCATGTCCGCGTCGCCACACCCGAAGACCCGGCCAGCGCGCGTTTCGGTGAGTCGCTGTGGGCGTTCATACCGCGCAGCGTGAGCGGCGGATTCCGCTCGGCACTCACGCTGGAACGGGAACGTCTGTCCCGTCGTGGGAAGCAGTGGTTCAGCCGGGACAACCAGCTGTTGCAGGCATGGTCGATGACGATCGCGTTGTTCGGTGGCCTGATATTCGTCTTCGGGCCCGTCATCATTCCGTTCCTGGCGCTACAGGCCGTGATCGGTATCGGATTGCTGGAGACGGTGAACTACCTCGAGCACTACGGGTTGCTCCGGGCGCGGCGCGCCGACGGACGATACGAGCGGTGCTCACCTCGCCACAGCTGGAACAGCGACCGCCTGGTCACCAATGTCTTCCTGCTCCACCTCCAACGGCACAGCGACCACCACGCCAACCCCGGCCGCCGCTACCAGACGCTGCGCAGCTCGGAAGAGGCTCCCCAGCTGCCGTTCGGTTATGCCACCATGATCCTGCTCGCCGTCGTGCCACCGCTGTGGCGTGCGGTGATGGACCACCGGGTCCTCGCCCATTACCGCGGCGACCTCACGCTCGTCAACCGGAAACCGTCGAGGCGATGCGGCAATTTCGCCCTACTCGATCAGCGCCGGTCGGTGAGTTCGGCCGGCGGGTCTCGCCGATAGAGTCTCGCGCGCCCGCGGCTGGGATCAGCGGCGGAATGCGGGTGGTGTCGGCTCGCCGCCGGTCGATTTCTCGGTGACGAGGGTGCTGTACAGGCGGCTGAGGTCCATTGTGTCGGCCGGTCCGGCCGGACTGCGGTCGGTGCGGTCGACCTGGCGGTGCAGGGCTTCCATCTTCTCGTCGAGCTGGGTGGCCACCTCGGCGGCCCGGGCCAGGTCGCTGCGGAGATTCGGGGGGACCTCACCGCGATATTTGTAGTAGATCTTGTGCTCCAGGCTGGCCCAGAAGTCCATGGCGATGGTCCGGATCTGGATCTCGACCGGCATATGTTCGGTGCGGTGGGAGCGGAAGACCGGAATCGAGACGATGAGGTGCAGGCTCTGGTACCCGTTCGGCTTGCGGTGGGTGATGTAGTCGCGCTCTTCCAGGACGGTGATGTCCTCTTGGCCGGCGAGTAAATCCCTTATCGCGGTGATATCGGAGATGAAGCTGCACACGACGCGGACTCCGGCGATATCGAGAATATTGTCCCGGATGGAGGCCAACGTCATCGGGTAGTTCTTGCGCTGGATCTTCTCCATAACGCTTTCGGGTGATTTCAGTCGCGATCCGACGTGTTCGATGGGGTTGTATTCGTGGGTGCTGTTGAAATCCTCGCGCAGGATATTGATCTTCGTGGTGATCTCGTCGATCGCGAATTTGTAACCGAGCATGAAGTCGAGGAACTGCTCACGGAGCGCGCGTACGTCGTCGACGGTGACCGGGCCCGTATCGCCGGGGGAATCGGTATCGGCGCTCGGTGCCGGTTGCCAGGGTCTCATCGGTTCCATTGTGCCGTCGCCTGCGATTTTGCCGCCACGCCGAGTGAGGCACACCACCGTGTCATCGCGTGATCGTGCGCTCGATCAGCGGGCCGGGCAGGTATCGGCTACCGGCTCGCCCGCGAGTACCGCGGCTACGAATCGCTGCGCGTCGGCCAGCGAGCCGGGAACTGTCGCGCGGTGGTCCGCGCCCTCGTATATCCGGTAGTCGACATCGGCCCCGCTGTCACACAACGCGCCGACGAGCCCATCGGTACTCGGCCCGGTGACCAGCGTGTCCGCGGTGCCCTGCGCGATCATCACCGGCACCTCGGGCACGGTGACGGAAGGATCCTGCGCTTCCAGATACGTTGTCAGGGGCCCGAAGTCGGCGCCGGGTTCGAAGATCTCCGCCGGTGGGATCGGGGGAACAGCGCGGATCTGTGCCAGGCAACCGGTTCGTGCCGCTTGCACCATGGGTTGCGCGGCCGGGGTGAACAGCGTGCCGGGATCGATCTCCGGTCGGACGACCTGCGCGCCCAGGACGATGAGTGGGAGGAATCCCGCGGCCGCCTCGGCGCCGGGCTGACCGCTGTCGACGAATTCGATCATCCGGCGCAGGCCGATGCCGCCCGGTGCGATGGCGACGGCTCCTTTCAAGGACAGCTCCGGTTGCCGGGCCGCGGCGTACTGGGCGGTGAACAATGCGGCCTGGCCGCCCTGGCTGTGCCCGACGGCGACCCAGTCCGTGCCGATCGAATCGTCGAGGGAACGAGCCGCCTGCACGATATCGGTGACCGTGTTCGCTTCGGCGAGCCCGTTGATGTACGGGTGCCCGCCGGGTGTCCCCAGGCCCTGGTAGTCGGTTTGGACCACGGCGTATCCGCGCTGGATCCAGCTGTCCAGAACCTGGGTCACCGGGCCGAGGTAGTCGTGGACCGGACCGGTGCCGGTATCCCGGGACGGTGCGCAGACATCGGCATACCCGGTGGTGCCGTGTGCCCAGCTGATCACCGGCCATCCGGTGGCGGGCGGGGCCGACCGGGGCACGGCCACGGTGCCCGACACCACGATCGGTCGTCCGTGCGCGTCGTGGGAGGTGTAGGCGATCAGATCTGTTCGCGCGGCACTCGGTAACGCCGCGGTGGTGGTCAGCGGCTGTGCGCCGAGCAGCTTTCCCGCGGGGATCCCGCCCGGGCCCGGTGGCCCGGCCGCGGCGATCCCGGCTCCGCCGCCGGTCACGGCGAGCAGAACCGCGCCGACGATGGCCGCGGCCGCCGTGAACAGCGGGCGGGTCGGGCGGTGGCTGAGCATGATCGACCTCCGGAACCGAAGGTCCCGGCGAGACGAGCGCCGGGCCATCGGTGCTGCGCGATGGTAGTGCGGACCCGGGTCCATTGGTCGAATATTCGACCGGGCCGGTAGATTTCGTCAGGCGGTTACGGTACCTCCGGTCGAGTGCACGGGTCAACCCTGGAATGCCGGACCGGCCCGGTGGGCAGCGCAGTCCGGGAGGGGATTTCGCTTCCGGGTGTCGCTGGTGCCGGAAGGGGTGAGGGGAGTGCTGAGTCCGTCCCGGCCGTCGTCGGTCCGCCGGTCGGGTAGCCGCGATTCGGAACCGTGGCGGGCCTACCGGTGGGGGTTGCGTCCACCCAGCTCGGCCGTGAGTGCGTCCGCTGCCGCTTTCAGGGCGGATCCGCGTTCGCCGATCTCGGCCGCGGTGAGGTCGGCCTGGACGTTGACGACCAGCAGCAGTGCCTGCTCGCCCCTCTCGTCGAAGGTCGGTGCGGCGATGACACCGACCCGATGGCGCGAATCGGCGCCCCCGTCCCGGAGCTCGTCGTACAGCAGCACGCGCCGGCGTCCCATACCTGCGAGCAGTTCGGTGATCAGTGCGCGCAGATCGGGCGAGAGTTCAGGGGCCGTGGTGTCGCCGAGGATCCGGTAGACCCGCTCGAGTGTGGGCGACAGACGTTCGACCAGATAGCCGACGGTGCGGCATTCGACCGCCATCCGCCGCAGATCGTCGAGCTCGACACTCGCCAGCCACGAATGCTCCGCCCGCACTTGCTGTTCGAGCACATCGTCGGGCTGCCACAGCAGGTACATCAGGGCGGTGGGCAGGGCCACCGGGAAGATCTGCCCCACGCCGACCGGCGGCCGCGTCCCGGCCGGGGCCGCGACCTCGAGCACGATGAACTCGTCACCCACTCGGCTCGAGGCGACACACATGGTGTCGAACCGCCGGCTGAGCGACTGCAGGCGTTCGGATACCACCGGATCCGGCGCGAAATCGCGCAGCGCCGCCCGGCCCACGGTGACCACCGCCGGGCCCAGCCGATAGGTTTTCGTGCCCGGTTCGCAGCGGAGATAACCGCGCGCGGTGAGCTCGGTGAGGATCCCGAGGCAGGTCGGCTTGCTGATGGCACAGCGTCGCGCGATCTCGGACAGGCCCGGCTCCGCGCCTCGGTGCCGTACCAGGAAATCCAGGACGTCGAGCACGCGAGCCGTCGGTGGGGAGGTGCTCGTATCGCGCTTCACCGCATTGTCCGAACGATCAGCCATCGGCCAACCCTAGGCGAGCCGCCGGCGCACCGCCGTGAGCGAGTGCGGCGCCGAGCGCCCGGACGGGTGCTGTGCGGGGTGCGTGCGTTTCCCCATCGGTGACCTGGGGTCACCGTCCCGGGTCGGGGGGCCGGGGTCCGGCCTACTCCACCGGGGCGGTAAGGCCATGCCGGCGTGGATGGCCCCGGAGAACATCGACGCGTTCTATCGGTGTCGGCTGAACCGGCGCACCGAACGCACCATCGCCGATCTGGTGATTCACAGCCCGCTCGCCACCCGCCACGCCGAATGGATCGCGCCCTGGATGTAGTCGACCTCCGCGGCGTCGCCCACCACATGGACCTCGGGAACCACACCCGCCAGCGCGTCGGCGAGCGGTGCCCCCGGCGAGACATCGGAGGCCACCACAACCATATCCGCCGGTGCGGTCGACACCTCGTCACCGGTACGGAACTCGACGTGGGTCGCGGTGATCCGCTGCACCACGGCGCGACGGTACATCGTCACACCTGCCGCACCCGCATGCCGCACGGCGGTCCATCGCCGCGGCATCGCCATCGGCACGCCGAGCTGCCCGCCCTCCTCGAGCAAGGTGACCGTGCGTCCCCGTTCCGCGAGGAAAATCGAAAGCTCCAGTCCGACAAGGGATCCGCCGATGACGACGACGTTCTTACCCACCGGCAGGTATCGGCGGGTGACGGCCCGGACGGCGGCCGGGCTCCTGGTGATACCGGTGAGCTTGCCCAGTGCGGCCACGGTACGCAGCAGCGGTGACACCCGCGGGACGTCACCGGACCCGGTCATCAAGGCGCGCAACGTATCACCGGTGTGTACGTGTGGCAGATCGGCACCGGGGACCGCCGGACGGCCGCGAACCGCGCCGGTGGCCACCACCACCACGTCCGGGTTCAATGCCTCGATCGACGCGACGGTGGCCTCGAAGTTCAGGCGGATATCGATGGTCGAGCGTTCGACCTGCACTGTCAGCCATTCGAGCAGCCGCTGGTTATCCGGTGTGGTGAGGCTGGAGAACCAGAGGGTGCCGCCGAGCCGATCGGATCTGTCCACGACCGTGACCCGGTGTCCGCGTTCGGCGGCCACGCGGGCGGTTTCGAGTCCGCCGGGGCCCGCGCCGACGACGACGATATGCTCGGCCGCCGCGGCGGGTACCAGGGGAAGCAGTTTCTCATCGCCCAGCGCGGGGTTCACCGCGCAGAGGGGAGTGTCGTCCCAGAAGTTCTCCTGGACGCAGACATAGCAATTGATACAGGGCCGGACCTCTTCGGGCCGGCCCGCCCGCAGCTTGTTCACCAGTTCCGGGTCGGCGAGCAGCTGCCGTCCCATCGCGACGAAATCGGCCGCGCCCGTGGCGATCGCCTTCTCGCCGACCTCCGGCAGCACGCGGCCGACTGCGATCACCGGGATGGATACGGCCCGCTTCACCTCGGCGGCCAGCGCTGTGTAGGCGCCGACCTCGTCGGGCAGGGGACCGTCGGTGAAGTTGCCGAACGGGTTACGACCCCACCCGGTGATATGGATCGCGTCGGCGCCGGCCGCCTCGAAGAGCGCCGCGGCCTGCACGGATTCCTCGAGGGTCAGCGCACCTTCCTCGCCGAACTCGCGGCCGGCGACACGCACCAGGATCGCGAGTGAACCGCCGACCTCCGCCGCGACCGCGCGGATCACCTCCACCGCGGGCCGCGCCCGGTTCTCGAGGGATCCGCCGTACTCGTCGGTGCGCTTGTTGTCCGCCCGGCTCAGGAAGCCGCCGAGCACGTAGCCGTGCGCGACATGGATCTCGACCGCGTCCGCGCCCGCGTCCCGTACCCGTCCGGCGGCTTCGGCGAAACAGCGCACCAGCCAGTCGATATCGGCCGCGGTGGCCTCGTGGTATGTGGCGTGCGCACCACCGGTGACGGCTCCCAGCTTCCGGAGCTCGTCGGGAGTGTTGTCCACGAGCGCCGACAGGTCGGCCGAGCCGGCGGGGGCGGACGGAACCAGCAACGGGCGGCCCTGGAGGGTATCGATCCGGGCGATCTTGCCGTGATGGGTCATCTGCACGCACAGCTTGCTGCCCGCGGCGTGGACGGCATCGGCGAGGGCCTTCAGCCCGGGCACGAACCGATCCTCGGAGAGGCCGGGTTCCTTGGTGCTCGCGCACCCGATCGGGTAGGCCACCGCGCAGGCACCGGTGATGATCAACCCGGTCCCGCCGGCCGCGCGGGCGGCGAAATGGTCGATATCGCCCGGCTCGATCTCACCGTTTTCGCAGAGGTTCATATCCATCGCGGGCATCACCACCCGGTTGGCCAGGGAGATCGGGCCGATGGTCCCAGGGGCGAGGAGATGCGGGAAGTTCTGCGTGCCGGTCACGAGAAGAAGCTAGATCGACCCGGCGGCCTTCGTGGCGGACTGCTCCCGATCACCGAGACCGTGGGCCCGTCGGTGTCTCCGCTCGGCGGCGGGCGAACCGGCCGGGGCACGTTGAGGTGACTTTGTGCCCTCACCGCCGTGCGCCGCGGGCGTGATGATCGAACGGGCGGGCACGACTACCTCGGACGAGAAGGAGGCACCATGACCACAGTGCGCCAGATCATGAACCCCGGCGCGGTGAGTATCAGCGTGCGGGACACCATGCAGACAGCTGCCCAGCAGATGCGGCAGCGTGATGTGGGGGCATTGCCCATCTGTGACGGCGAGGGCCACCCGGTCGGGATCGTCACCGATCGCGACATCGTGGTGAACTGTGTGGCGCTGGGCCATCACCCCGCCACGGCCACCGCCGGAGAATTCGCCCAGGGTGACGAATTGCGCACGGCCGCCGCCGACGACGATGTAGCCGACGCGCTGTCGGTGATGGAGCGGTATCAGTTGCGGCGGCTGCTCGTGACGGATCAGGGCCGCCTGGTCGGCATGGTCACCGAAGCCGATATCGCGCGGAACCTGCCCGCCGAGACGACGGGCGAGTTCGTGGGGACGGTATGCGAGCAGAAGCTGCCGATACCGGCCGAATCCGGCGCGGGCTGAGCGGCGACCCGTGCGCGTCCGGCATCGGCGGGGTCAGCCGGTGGTGAAGGTGTCGGGGTCGATGGTCAGGAAGTCGGTGACCGGTCGGCGCGGAGTGGGTGGCTCGGCCGCGCGATCGGGTGCGTGCCCCACCCGCAGCACCACCTGGGCCGTTCCGTTTCCGCCGATCAGAGTCGAGGCGATACGGCGGGTCGTGGGTAGTTCGGTGATATGGGTCAGGGTGCAGGTGGCCAGGCCGGCCGCGGTGCATTCGAGCAGGATCTCCGAGAGCGCTTCACCGGTCCGCAGCCAGGCCCGGTCGGAGTCCTCGGTGGTGCTGAGCACCCACAACCGCGCCCCGTCCGCCTGCTCGCCGCCGTGCGCCGCGTGAACCGGGGTCGGGAACTTGCGCCCGACCGGAACGCGCGCGGCCTCGACCTCCGAGACGAGCGCCGTGGCGGGTACCCCTTCGGCGAGGCTTTCGTGACCGGCCCACCACTGGAGTTCGCTGTGATAGGGCATATCGTAGTGCCGGAGCGCCGCCGAATGCTCCGAAGCCCGGCTCAGCCGGGCGGCCGCGTCGGCGTCGAGGATATCCAGGTCGACGTCGTATCCGCGGGCGAGCAGCCGGGCTGCCTCGGCCGGGCCGGACAACTCACCCGGATCTCGCAGCGGGAGCCGGTCGGTGCGCCGCCGTTC
>JABFXT010000149.1 GCA_013361595.1 Nocardia sp.
GTCGCGGCCGTCCTGCTGGTGGCGTTCGTGCTGTTCGGGATCTTTCTGCGGTCGGGCTATACCGGGGTGAACTTCCGGGTGGTGGACCAGTTCGCGATGGCGGCGATCGGGTTCTTCGGCGCGGCGGCCGTCCTGCTGCTCACCCGGCCTCGTGTGCGAGCCGGCCGCAACGGTGTGGTGATCCGGAATGTGCTCGGGGACAACGAGTTCGAGTGGAAACATATCCGCGGTGTGTCGTTCCCCGACCGTAAGGCGTGGGCTCGGCTGGAACTGGTGAACGACGACTACGTCCCGATGCTGGCGGTGCGATCCAACGACGGCGACCATGCCGCGGCGGCCCTGGACCGGCTCCGTGAGCTCGGCGCGAAGTACACCGCGTCCGACTGACCCCCGGCCGCGCGGACCGTTTCCGGTGCGCTCGCCCCGCCGGGCCCGGTGGTCAGCTCGCGGTCGGCGGCTGATCGACGCGAATGATCGGTGGCAGTTGGTAGCTACCGTCGAACACGGCGTCGAGCGGTTCGTAGATACGCAGCAGCGGCCGGAATCTCCCTGCCGGTGCGGGTAGCCAGTTGGCTCGCTGGTCCGGATCGGTGGGTTCGTGGTATCCCAGGACCATGGTGAGTGAACCGTCCGGGGCGGTACGCAACCCGGGTGTGCGATCTCCGAGCGAGTAGCGGTCGATCGGATTGGCCACCAGATAGAAATCCGGCATGTCGTACATGGTCACCGACCAGAACGCGGCGCACGGCGGCGGCTCGGTGAAACGCAGCTCGTAGCGGTGGGTGCCGTCGAGCGGACGGTCTTCGCTGTCGGTATAGACCATCGCGTAGGCGGCCTCGTAGCCGTGGTTGCCCCACAGCCCGGCGCGGGCGGCACCGGCTCGGAGCAGATAGCGGTCCGGATCGTCGGGCAGCTTCCAGTGCGGATCGTCGCGGGCGCCGATCTGGAAGAAATCCAGGTTGTAGTCGAAGCTGTGATAGGTCAGGTTCCAGCCGTTCTGTCGTGGCGCGCTGCTGTGGGTCAGCGCCGTTTCGAGTCGCTGTTCCCCTGCCGCGAGGCCTTCCCGCATGATCGCCGCCCGGTCCGGGGCGAGATCGGCGTAGGGAGTTCCGGTGTCCAGTAACCCCAGCGGACCGAAACGCTGCTGGTAGTGGCGGTCGCGGTCGGCGGGTGGGTAGGCACGCATCCAGACGCGCAGCTGTTCGAGGAAGGCGAGGTCCTCCGGGACTCCCGGGGCGGGTTCGGGCAGGCCCGGTCCCGGGGCCGTGGGGGTCAGTCGCAGCTGTTGCTGCAGCGCGCGGACCGCGGCGAGATCCGCGTCCCCGGCCACGGCCCACCGGCCGACGATGGTCGCGACCGTGGTGGGCGATTCGATCACCGTGACCCCTTCCGGCGGCATGCCGTCCCAGTCCGGTGGTACCACCAGGTAGGACCCCGCGCGGGTGCCGGTGGACCGGTGGCCGACATAGGCGAAGTTGTCGGTCCAGGCGTCGACGAACTGCATCACGTAGTAGCGGCCCGCCGTATCCGGGATATCGAGGCGTACCGGGCCGCCGCCGATATCGATGTTCGCGATCGAGTAGACGGTGTCGTTGTTGATGGAGACGAAGGTGTCCCGCGGCCCGGCCAGGGTGGTGGCGTGGCTGAACTCGTTCCACGGTGCCGGTGGCAGGTTGCCCATGCCCGCACCGGTGAACCGCTCGACCTGCCGGAGATCGAAGACGAGGGGGAAACCGTAGACGAACGCATCCGCGACCAGCGTGGTCAGTTCGGCTCGGGAGAGCCCGGCGGTATCGGTACTCGGCATTGCCTCAGCCGATCACGGGGAGATCGCACACCGGATCACCCGCTCCGGGTGATCCGGCGGCGGCCGGTCAGCGGGTGTCGCCGAGAACCTCGCCCTCGCGCCGTGGATCGGCACCGCCGACCCAGCCGGCGTCACCGTCGCGGCCGAGCACACTGAGACCGCTGGTCTGCGGGGCCACCGATATCTGATGACCGCGTTCTCGTAGCCGGGTGACCAGCGGATCGTGGCGACCGTCGTCGCCCGCGTCGATCGCCGGATGTTCGCCGCCGATATTGGTGACCGGAGTGTTCGCGGCGCCGAAATTCACCCCGGACACCGCCTGCTGCGGGTCCAGGCCCCAATCCAGCATGCCGACAAGGGTTTTCACCACGAATTGGATGATGACCGAACCGCCGGGGGAGCCGACCACATGGCTGAGCTCGCCGCGGCCGGAACCGTCGCCGCTGTCGAACACCAGTGTCGGGCTCATGGAACTGCGCGGGCGTTTACCCGGTTCGATCCGATTGGCGAGCGGTTTGCCGTCGGTGCCGAGCGGCTCGGCCGCGAAATCGGTGAGCTGGTTGTTCAGCAGGAACCCGTCGACCATGTGGAAGGAACCGAAGGCCGATTCCACCGTGGTGGTCATGGCGGCGGCATTGCCGTAGGAGTCGACCACAGAGATATGGCTGGTGCCGTGCTCGGGCTGCTGGGGACCGATTCCCACCGGTGCGGAGCCGAACTCACCGGGCTTCGCGGTGCCCATGGTCTTGTGCGGGTCGATGAGCTCGGCGCGTTTGTCCAGGTATTCCGGATTCACCAGGGTGTCCGGTGAATTACCGGGCAGCGGAACGTAATCCGGGTCGGCGACGTATTTGTCGCGGTCGGCGTAGGCGAGCCGTTCGGCTTCGGCGATGAGATGAACCGCCTCGGCCCGGGGTACGCCACCGTTACGGTCCACCCGTTCCGGCCCCATGGCGGGCAGGTCGAAGTTCTCCAGGATGCCGAGCGTGGCGGCGACCGTGATACCACCGGAGGACGGTCCCGGCATCCCGCAGATCTCGTGCGCGCGGTAGGCGGTGCACAGCGGGGTACGTTTCACGGCTCGGTAGGAGTCGAGGTCCGCGGCTTCCATACTGCTCGGGGTGCGCCCCCCGGCCGGCGAACCGGCGGCGGTGACGATGTCCTGTGCGAACGGACCGGTATAGAACCCGTCCGCCCCCTCGGTGGCCACGGTGTTCAGGAAGTAGTCGGCGGCGGCCGGGTCGCGGGCCAGTTCGGCCGCGGAGTCGGCGATCTGGCCGGCCAGCCGCGGGCTGATCTCGAAACCCTGATCCGCCATGGCGACGGCGGGGTCGAACAGTTCCCGCCACGGGACGTGGCCGTGCTCGGAGTGGGCGAGCTCGAGCATCCGGACCACTCCGGGCACCCCGATCGAACGTCCGCTGGCCCGGGTATCCGGTTTCGGTTCGGTGCGATCGGTTTCGCTGATGC
>JABFXT010000632.1 GCA_013361595.1 Nocardia sp.
AGATCATGCTCACCGAATCCGGCACGTCAGGGACCGAATCCGGCGGGATCGCCACTCGGACAACGCGCTACCGGCCGGCCGGCCGGTGCTCGCGGTCCGGTCCCGGCGAACGGCCCACGCGAGGTAGCCGCCGCGCGGGGTATCAGATCGCGGCCTCCGCCAGCTTTCTCTTGTGTTCGACGATCCGCGCGGCCACTTCACTGTCCGGAACCTGTTCCGGTACTTCCCCCTTGACGATTGCCGGTGTCCGCGCCCGTATCCGGTCGCAACAATCGACGATGTCCTGTCCGATATACCTCGGATCGGCCCGGACGGCCCAGTCCGGGTCGATCGTGATCGAGATCAGTTGCGAGCGTTTCGCGGCCACGGTGATTCCCGGTTCGCCGTGGGGGCCGCGCCCCGGTCCGTGGTCGGTGTGCACCGGCTGGGTGAACAATTCGTTGTACAGCGCCGTGTACTCCTGGTCGGTGCGGGTCCGCAGGAGCAGGGGTGCGGCGTCACGCAGGGACGGGATGGTCGCCGGCGGAATCGTCCCCGACTCGACCAGGGCGAGCGTCATCTCCTGGATCGCATGACGATAGGCGTCCATGATCGAGCGTCCGTAGTCACCCGGCGCGAACATGTCCTTCCACGCCGGTTTCAGCGTTATGGACACGGGCAGGCGGTCGAGTCCGCACTTGACCTCCACCAGCCTGGACCGGGCGGGGGCCGACGGTACGCGCACATGTTCGGGCCCACTGGGTTTCGGAGGGGACGGGGGTTTCGGCGGCGCGGGGGCAGGCGCCGGCCGGGGCGGCGCAGGCCGGGCGTTCGCCACCAAGGGCTCGTCGTCCCAGAATTCGTCAGGGTCGTCGTAGTGGTTGAAGAATCCACCGTTGAATTCCTGCGGTGACATCGCGGCCCCTATCGAATCGCGTTACTGCGGCAGAGAAAGCGGCACGCTGCCACCGAGTGGGCGGGGCAGGGTGCCGACCGTATCGATCAGCCGTCGACTCCGTCCTGCTTCCAGCCGTCGTCCTTGTTGTCGAACTCTTTGGTCTGGGTGCCGGGCCACACTGTCGTTCTCGTCGGATCGACGGCCAGCCCGGTCGCGTCGTTCACCATACTGCTGAGGGTGTTCGAGGCGATCCGAACCTTGACGTTCACCTCGATGAAATCGGTGAAAGCCGCCACGACCAGGTCGACCGCGGCGACGACCGCCGAGTTCAGGTTGTTCACCGTCCAGACCAGCGCGGCGCCCGCCGTCGCCTCCGACTCGGCCAGACCGACAGCGAGTTCGGCCAGCATCGTGCCGACGTTCTGGATGACGTTCGAGTAGAGGGTGCGACCCTCTTCCGCGATCGCCAGCATCTGGTCGTTCATCTTCTGGCACTGGGCGGTGACCGCCGTCATGGCCGCACCCTGCGCCGTTTTCGACGCGTTGAATGCCTTGTAGGCGCTTCCGTCCCAGTTACCGTCCATATTGAAGGAAATATCGTTGACGCGGGCATTGACGGCCGACACCTTCGTGCCGACATCGAGCCATTTGGCCGCATAGTCCACGAAGAGCCACGGGGCGAACATTCCCTCGACGAACTCCTCGAGCTTCGCGAGCAGCTCCTTAAGCTTTGCCTGGATATCGTCGCGGGTGTCGGTCAGCAGCAGATACGACGCGAGACTGATCACTCTGAGCTTGTCGAATTCGCCGTTGAGACGGTCCGGGACCTCCTTCACCTCTTTGATCTTGGAGAGGAGATCGTCACGGATTCCGGCCAGCGCGTCTTCGGTGAGCAGGGGATACTCTGTCATCGGATCTAGGAACCCATCTCGCCCGCGACGATGTTGAGCGCCTGCTGGTTCTGCGATTCCTGATCGGCGAAGCTCACCGCGGTGGCATGCAGTGCGTTCCCCATCTGGTCGGCCGCGCCACCGGCCTGGTTCAGCAGGTCCTGAAGGTGGGCGGCGGCCTTGCTGTAGGACTGCCACGCGCCGATGAACAGGGCACCGAACTGCACCTGGGTGTACTTCAAATTGTCGATCGATTGCGCGGCTTCGCGCAGCTGCGGACCAGCTTCGGTCAGCCAGCATTTCGATGTCGCCTCGAGCAGATCGAGATCTGTCTGCAGGTCACGTGCCATGTTGTTCCGTCCTCGAGTAACTGTCACCGGTCGACGGTGAGACGATCAACCCGTTCCGATCGGATTTCTCGAAGCGATCCCCGCCCGAATTTCCGCCCCGTCTCACGTCACGACGGCACCAAGATCCGCCGCCATGGCCTGCGCGATCGCCCGGGCCCCGGGCGCGAGTTCGGAGATCTCGGCCGCCCGATCGCTCCCGCCGGGCCCGGAGGCGAAGTTCGACCCGTCGACCGTGACGCTGACGACGGCATTGCCGGTACGGAACATCGTCACCGCCGTAGCCGACGAACCCTCCACCGCGCCCTCGAAGGATTCGTCGCCGATACCGGTCGTGATCCGGCAGTCGACACTCGCGCAGGCAGTGTCGAAATGCCGCTCGGCGGCTTGCAGCGCGCTCTCACCCACCTGCAGGGCGATCCGCAGATGGATCACGCGCCGGCGCGGCGGACCGGTCGCCGGGGAAGCGGCCGGCGCGGCCTCGGCCGCGTAGATCGCCCGGCATTCTTTCGTGGCGAGGTCGGGCGATGTCGACGGCGCACCTGCCTCTTCGAAAGCGACCGCGGCACTGAACAGCTCACCGGTGTAGGCCCGGACGGCATCCGCCGCCGGTGCGGCCATCTCGGTGCAGGAGCCCGCGATCCCCCGGTACACCGGCTCCGATGCAACCGTCCCCGGCCCGTCCGTTCCGCACCCGGCCAGCAACCCCGCCACGGCCACCGCGCTCACCACAATCGACCGTGGCCCACGAAAGCGCCCCATACCCACCACCATCACAACAAGAATGTGTCGAGGTGACCCGATATCCCCCCGGTTGTCGTCGCCGACACTAACCGGCCACACTGTTGACCCGCAACCGCATCGGGCCGGCGAATCCGCACCGCCGAACCCGGCCCGCACCGACGGCAACCGCTCAGTGTTTCGATCAGGAACGCTCCCGCGATGCGAGCCGCTACCCGGATCCGCCGGTCAGGAAATCGACGAGTGCGAACGGTGCGCGGTCGCCGAGGCAGAGTTCCAGTACCTCCCACGCCTGCCCGTAGGCCGGCCCGCTGCGCGCGAACGATGCGGACTCGTACGCGGCGAGGGCCGCCTCGACATCCCCGGGATGGGCGACGATCGCCTGCGCGAGCTCGGCTCCGTCCAGCATCG
>JABFXT010000358.1 GCA_013361595.1 Nocardia sp.
GGTTGGCCGAGCCGGTCGGCTTGGACGAGTGGGCCCGGGCCGCAATGAAGTCGCGGCGAACGTTCACCCGCCGCTTCCGGGAACGCACGGGCAGCAGCCCACAGCAGTGGCTACTGCACCAACGAGCCGACCGGGCGCGCTTACTGCTGGAGCACACCGACGACACCATGGAACGCATAGCCGCCGATGCGGGCTTCGGCAGCGCGGTGAATCTACGCCACCATTTCCATCGCATCCTCGGCATCAGCCCGGCCGCTCATCGCGCGCTGTTCCGCGACCGGATCTCTGCGTCCAGCCCGGCGGCACACGGCGATCAGCACCACCGATCGGTGACGATCTGAGCGGATCGCGCCGCCCCTCCACGTAGCCACCACCCGGACATGCGGAATCCACACCGCCGTACCGAACTCAGGACCAACGCCTGGTGATCCCGCGAGTCCCCCGGCCGTTCCAGCAGCCGCTGTGCCAGTGCCGCCGCTCGGTTTCCCCACTACCGGCCGGCCATGCCACCACATGCGCGACCCCCGGCATGATCTCGTGATCGCAGCCCGGGCAGCGGTACCGTTTCATCGCGCGCGCCCCCGGAACGGTGCGGACGACGTACTCGTCCCCATCCGGCCCCGATTCGGTTCGTCGGTAGACATCACCCAGCCCGGTGCCCATCCGCGGCGGCTCCGCCCGGGAGCGCCCGTTACGCGGATTTCGTCGTGGCATGACTCCAAGTCTAGAAGAGCCGGAATTCGTTGCTCTCGGTCCCACGTAGCGCGTTGTAATCCAAGGTGAGGCAGCGGATCCCGCGATCCTCGGCCAGCGTCCGCGCCTGGGGCTTGATCTGCTGCGCCGCGAACACACCGGCTACCGGCGTCAGCAGCGGATCCCGGTTCAGCAACTCCAGGTATCGGGTGAGCTGTTCCACACCGTCGATCTCACCCCGGCGTTTGATCTCCACAGCCACGGTGCGCCCGTCCGCGTCCCGGCACAGCAGATCCACCGGCCCGATCGCCGTCATGTACTCCCGGCGGATCAGGCTGTACCCGGCGCCGAGTGTCTGCACATGCTCGGCCAGCAGCTCCTGCAGATGTGCTTCGACCCCGTCCTTCACCAGGCCCGGATCGACACCCAGTTCGTGACTCGAGTCGTGTTCGATCTCCTCGATGCTGATCCGCAGTTCCTCGCCCGCCTTGTTGCTCACCACCCACAACGCTTTCAGCCGGTCGGCGGCCGCGTCCGGTTCACGCTCGTCCAGCCAGCAGGGCGGGCTCATCCAGTTCAGCGGTTTGTAGGAACCGCCGTCGGAATGCACCAGCACCGACCCGTCGGCCTTGATCATCAGCAGCCGGCGAGCCATCGGCAGATGGGCGGTGAGCCGCCCGACATAGTCGACCTGGCAACGAGCAATCACGAGTCGCATCCGGCAGAGTCTAGGCGCTGCGCGGAACCCCGGCCGCCGGCCCACCTACATTTCGAGTTCCGCTCCGGGAGCCGCATTCACGCCGTGCCGAGCACTCGCCGTAATCGCCGACAGGGCCCGGCTGCGCATCGGAATCGCGGGGCTCATACGCGGTATTCCCGGAATGTGGCGCGCAGGTCTTCGATGATGAGGTCGGGTTCTTCCATGGCGGCGAAGTGGCCGCCCCGATCGAATTCGGTCCAGCGGACGATGTTGTGGTTGCGTTCGGCGATACGGCGGACGGGGATACCGAGGTCGTGGGGCATGACCGCGACAGCGACCGGCACATCGGTCTCGGGTTCGGGCCTACCCCAGGTGGCGGCACCTTCGTAGTAATAGCGCGCCGACGAGCCGGCGGTGGCGTTGAGCCAGTAGATCATGACGTTGGTCAGCATGGCGTCGCGATCGACGGCATCTTCGGGGGCGTTCGCGGAGTCGGTCCAGTCCTTGAACCGTTCGACGATCCAGGCCATTTGGCCCACCGGCGAATCGGTGAGCGCGTATGACAGTGTCTGCGGACGGCTCGCCTGCAACATCGCGTAGGCGCCGAGTTCGTATTGTGCGCGCTGGGCACGGGCGAGGGCGCGCTGTTCGCCGGGGTCGGCCGGATCGGCGGTCTCGGCGGTGACGGTCGCGGAAGCGATCATCGTCACGTGTATCGCGACGACGTGCTCGGCATCGATCACCGCCAGTTCACGCGAGATCGCGGCACCGGTGTCCTCACCGTGTGCGGCGTAGCGGTCGTAACCCAGACGGGCCATCAGTTGCGCCCATGCTCGCGCGGCACGCGCGGTCGACCATCCGACCGCGGGACCGGACAGCCCGTAGCCGGGAATGGTCGGCACCACGACATGGAAGGCATCCGCCGCGTCACCGCCGTGTGCCACCGGGTCGGTCAACGGGCCGATCACCTCGAGGAATTCGACGATCGAACCGGGCCAGCCATGGGTAAGGACCAGCGCCAGGGCACCGGGCTCGGGTGAGCGGACGTGCACGAAGTGCACATTGTGCCCATCGATTTCGGTACGGAACTGCGGGAACGAGTTCAGCCGGGCCTCCTGCGCGCGCCAGTCGTAACCGTGCCGCCAATAGCCGGCCAGCTCCCGGGTGTAGTCGAGCGGGATGCCCTGCGCCCACCCGGCCCCGGGATCCGCGTCCGGCCAGCGGGTCTCGTCGAGACGCCGGTTCAGCTCGTCGAGCTGCTGCTGGGGAACGGCGATACGGAAAGGGGTCGTCTCTGTGCTCATGGGAATTACGCTACGAGCCACCTAGGTCAGTCTTTGTCCTAGGTGTCGGGCAGGATAGGAAGTGTGTTGGAGACATCGGCCCGGTTGCTCGAACTTCTGTCCCTGCTCCAGACGCCCCGTGAATGGACCGGCGCCGAACTGGCCGAACGCCTGCGAGTCGATGTGCGCACCGTTCGGCGCGATGTCGGCAAACTCCGCGGCCTCGGCTATCCCGTCGACGCGGTCGCGGGAGCGGCCGGGTACCGGTTGGGCGCGGGTGCGAAACTTCCGCCGCTGCTGCTGAACGACGACGAAGCGGTCGCCGTGGTGATCGGACTCCGCACTGCGGCCGGTGGCACTATCGCGGGCATCGAGGAGAACTCGCTGCAGGCGTTGGCGAAGTTGGAACGACTCCTCCCGTCTCGGTTGCGTCACCGCGTGTCCGCACTGCAGGCCGCCACCGTCAGCCTGCCGGCCGGCACCGCGGCGGTGGACCCCGACATTCTGACCGTGATCGCAGCGGCCATCCGTGACCGCGAACAGCTCCGATTCGACTACCGTGCGCACAGTGGTACCCGGATGCGAC
>JABFXT010000368.1 GCA_013361595.1 Nocardia sp.
GCGGATGAGCCGGAAGAAGGCGGTATCGCCGAGCTCGAGTCGCAGCGCGTGCAGGGTGAGGGCTCCGCGTTTGTAGACCCGATCGTCGAACATCAGGGTCGGCCCGGGGTCGCCGACCACGATGTTCTGTGGCTCCCGATGCAGGGTGTGCCAGGTCGCGCGGGCCAGCTGGTCGGCGCTCGGACCGTGCGCCGCCTCCGACCAGATCCACTCCGCGTAGCAGGCGAAACCCTCGTGCAGCCAGATATCGCACCAGTGCTGGATCGTGAGGCTGTTGCCGAACCACTGATGCGCGAGTTCGTGCGCGACCAGCCGTTCGGCGCTGCGGCGGCCGTCGCAGTGATTGGCGCCGAATATCGAGATGCCCTGGGCCTCGATCGGGATCTCGAGTTCGTCCTCGGTGACCACCACGGAATAGCTCTGGAAGGGATACGGACCGAACAGATCGCTGAACACCGACATCATCTCGGGTTGCCGGGCGAAATCGTGGTCGAAGGCGGCACGCAGCGCCGTGGGAATCACCGCGTGGATCGGAACCGGCGAATGCCGGTCGGTGAGCTGATGTCTGCGGTAGCGACCTATCTGCACGGTGGCCAGATAGCTCGCCATCGGCTCGGTCTGCTCGTAGACCCAGGTGGTCTGACCGGCCTTGGTCTGTTTGCCGACCAGTTCGCCGTTGGCGAGCGTGAAATAGGGGGTGTCGGTGGTGATGGAGATCCGGTAGCTCGCCTTGGAACTGGGATGGTCGTCGCAGGGGAACCAGGACGCGGCGCCGTTGGGCTGGCTGGCCACCAGCGATCCCTCGGTGAGTTCCTCCCAGCCGACCTCGCCCCAGGGTCCGCGCACCGGTTTGGGCGCACCGGCGTACTGCACGACCAGTTGCAGGATCCCGCCGGCGGGTATGCGCTCGCGGGGCGTGACGGTGAGCTTGCCGCGCTGATGGGTGTACTTACCGGCCTTACCGCCGTTGATCAGTACTTTCGAAACAGCGAGGGCCTGGGACAGATCGAGGGAGAAGCGGGGGCGTTCGGCGGTCGCGACGGCGGTGATCACCGCTCGCCCGGCGAGCCGGTTGCTGGCGACCTTGTAGTTCAGGTCGAGTTCGTATCGCGATACCCGATAGCCCCGGTTGCCGTTCTGCGGTAGATAGTCGTCGATGGGGGCGTCGTAGAACCTGCTCCCCATCAGCTGTCCGTCTCCTCTTCGGCCGGATCGGTATCGATGTCGGCCACCGGGCCGGACCACGGGGCGATCGGGTTTCCCCACCATCTGGTGGAGGCGGGCACCGTATCGCCGCGCATCACCAGCGAGGCCGGGCCCACCGTGGCGGCGGCGCCGATGGTGGCGGCGGGCAGCGCGACGCAATGCGGGCCGAGGGTCGCGCCCGGTTCCAGAATCACCGTGTCCATGGCCATGATGCGGTCGTGGAACAGGTGGGTCTGCACCACACAACCGCGTTCCACGGTCGCGCCGTCACCGAGTGTCACCAGGTCTGCCTCCGGAAGCCAGTAGGACTCGCACCATACCCCGCGGCCGATTTTCGCGCCGAGCGCGCGCAACCACAGGTTCAGTACGGGCGTACCGGTCGCCGCCCGGGCGAACCACGGTGCCGCGACGGTTTCCACGAAGGCGTCCGATACCTCGTTACGCCATACGAACGAACTCCACAGCGGATGCTCACCGGCCCGGATCCGGCCGATCAGCACCCATTTCGCCGTAACCGCGCTCGCACAGGCCACCGCGCCGGCGACCATCAGCACCACACCGGAGAGCAGTGCCGCCGCCGGATAACCGAACCGATCGGCCAGCCGGGCCAGCCCCAGCAGGACGCCCAGGCCGATGGCGAAGGTCACCACGACCGCGGCCAGGCGGCACGTCTCGAAGGCACCGCGGAAAACCCGCAGCCGCAGTGGCGGATCGAAGGTGCGGTCGGTATCGCCGGTGCCCGCGGCCCGGCGCAACCGGACCGGCGGGCTCCCCAGCCAGGAGGAGCCGGCCTTCGCCTTGGTGGGCGCCGCGGACAGTACCGCGACCAGACCGTTCTTCGGGACCCGCCGGCCGGGCGCGGCCATCCCGGAATTGCCCAGGAAAGCGCGCTTTCCGACCTTGGCCTCGCCGATGTGCAGCCAGCCGCCGCCGAGTTCGTAACTGGCGACCATGGTGTCGTCGGCCAGGAAGGCGCCGTCGGCGACAGTGGTGAACTTCGGCAGCAACAGCACTGTCGAAGCTTCCACGTGTTTACCGACCTTCGCGCCGAGCAAGCGTAGCCACACCGGTGTGAGCAGGGACGCGTAGAGCGGGAACAGGAAGGTGCGGGCCGAGTCCAGCAGCCGTTCGGTGGCCCAGACCTGCCAGCCCACCCGGCTGCGCACCGGGTGGTAGCCCTCGGTGAGGCCGATACTGAGCAGCCGCACCGCGATCACGGTGGTGACGGCGTACACCATCAGGCTGAAAGCAGCGGCGACCGGCAGCCACCGGAACGCGGGCAGCAACGCGGAACCGAAATCCGCGGTATTCCGGATACCCCACGCGATCACCGCCAGGCCCGCCGCCAGCCCGAACAGCGGCAGCGCGCCCAGCGCCAGTGAGCTGATCCCGAATGCCGGCACCCAGTGCACCGCCCGCTGCGGTGTCTCGGCGGGCCACCGGTGCCGGGCCTTGCCGACCTTGACCGCGGGCGAACCGGCCCATTCCTGACCGGCCTTCACCTTTCCCGACACCGCCGAACCGGCCGCGATCTCGGCGTCGCGCCCGATTCTCGTCCCGGGTAGCAGCACCGAACGCGCGCCGACCACCGCGCCCTTACCCACCACGATCGACCCGATGTGCACGGTATCGCCGTCGATCCAGTAACCGGACAGGTCGACCTCGGGTTCCACACTGCAGCCGTCGCGGAGTTCGAGCATGCCGGTGACCGGGGGCAGAGTGTGCAGGTCGACACCGGCCCCGACCTTCGCGCCGAGCGCGCGCGCGAACGGCACCATCCACGGGGCGCCGGAGAGATTCTCTGCCCCGCTGGCCTCCGACAGCCGGACCGCCGCCCACAGCCGCAGATGCACCGACCCACCGCGGGGATAACTGCCCGGCCGCACACCGGCGAGCAGCGTCCGGGCGCCGACCACGCAGATCGCCATGCGGCCGAGCGGGGTGATGAACACGAGGAACAGCAGCGCTGTCCACCACCAGGACAGCCGCGGCAGCCAGGGCAGCAGCTCGAACCACGCGGCGACGCCGGAGGCGACGGCGAGCCAGGTCACCCA
>JABFXT010000570.1 GCA_013361595.1 Nocardia sp.
ATTCCACCGACCAGGAGTCGATGGACGCCCTCGCCGCCCGAACCACCGCCGTGATCACCACAGTCGGCCCGTATCTGCGCTACGGGATGCCGATGGTCGCCGCCTGCGCGAAGGCCGGTACCCATTACGCGGACCTCACCGGCGAACCGCTGTTCATCCGCGACGCCATCGACGAGCACCACGACGAGGCCGCGCGCACCGGCGCCAAGATCGTGAACTCGTGCGGTTACGATTCGGTCCCCTCGGATCTGAGCGTCTACCAGCTCTACCGGCGCACCGTCTCGGACAATACCGGCGAACTCGGTGACACCACCCTGATCGCGACACTGCGCGGCGGAGTCAGCGGCGGCACCATCGATTCCGGGCGCGCGATGATGGAGGCGGTCGCGGCGGACAAATCGAAGGGCGCGGTACTGAGCCACCCGTATTCGCTGAGCCCCGACAAATCCCTGGAACCGGATGTGGGCCGCCAGACCGACCTCACCTTCCAGCGCGCCGGCGATATCGACCCGAGCCTCGACGGCTGGCTCGCCACCTTCGTGATGGCCTCGCACAACACCAAGATCGTGCGCCGCAGCAACGCCCTGCTGGGCTGGGTATACGGCAAGAACTTCCGCTACCGCGAAACCATGGGTGCCGGATCCTCGCGGCTGGCACCGGTGATCGCGGCGGGTATCTCCGGGGGCGTCGTCGCCGGGATGGCGATCGGCGGTCTGCTCTCCCGGTTCGGCGCCGGGCGGGCGGTACTCGACCGGGTCCTGCCCGCGCCGGGCACCGGCCCCAGCGAATCGACGCGGGAGAGCGGCTGGTTCCGCATGCGCACCTACACCCGGACCTCGTCGGGTGCCCGGTACCGCGCCGATTTCGCCGGACTCGGCGATCCCGGGTACAAGGCGACCGCGGTCATGCTCGGCGAGAGCGGTCTCGCACTGGCCTTCGACGACAAACCCGAACTCGCCGGGGTGCTGACCCCCGCCGCGGCCATGGGCGACGCGTTGACCGCACGCCTGCGCGCGGCCGGGATGACGATCGATGTCGAGCCACTGGGATGAATCTCGCTCGGCGCACCATGAACGCCCCCGCACTGGCGGCGGTCTACGAACGGGTCTGGCGGCCCACGGTTTTCTACCTGGCCACCGGCCGCACCACCGAATCCGACCGCCGTTTCGCGGTGGATTCCCTGCAGCTCGACCGCGCGCACCGGGTCCTCGACATCGCCTGCGGTCCCGGTAATTTCACTCATTTCCTGAGCGAGCACGTACCGGCCGACGGCTACGTCACCGGTATCGACTTCTCGCCGCCCATGCTGGCCCGCGCCCGCGCCGACAACGGCGGCCCGCGCGCCGGGTACGTTCGCGGCGACGCCCGCTATCTGCCGTTCGCGGACGCGAGTTTCGACGCGGTGTGCTGTTTCGGAGCGCTGTATCTGATCCCCGATCCGCTGGTCGCGGCCCGGGAGATGATCCGGGTGCTGGCACCCGGCGGCCGGATCGCCATCACCACCAGCCACCGCCCGGACAATCCGCTCGGCGAACTGACCCGGGTCACCGCGGCGGTGAGCGGACTGCGGATGTTCGGCGGCCGTACCTTCCCGGATCTGTTCACGGCGGCCGGGCTGGTCGATATCGATCAGCGGGTCCACCGTTTCTTCCAGTACGTGACCGCTACCCGACCCACCGCCGGGGCGGCCGGCCGCGGAACGGGCCGGCCCGCGGTATCCGGCCGCGGGGTCTGACCGGATCCGCGCCGCGAGACGAATTGCCAGACCCGTTGCCACCTCTCGATCCGCCGCTGCCCGCAGTCCGCGGCGGGTGCGCCAATTCACAGCCGAATCCCTATGACCGGCGGGTTTTCCCACGCGCGCACCGCTACTCGTCGGTAGAGTCACGGTGCGTACCCACGGGCCGGAAGGGGGATTCCAGATGTCGGTGCCGGAGGTGGGTCAGAGCACGGCTCGCCGGTTGTACCGTGCGGCCGCGGCCGGCGCGACGGATTCGTTCACCCTTGCCGAAGATGTCGCACTGCGGTTGGCGCACGCCTGCGACACCCTGGTGGCCGAACTGGAGGCCGCCCGGCTCGGTGGGTATCGGATCGCCGAAACGAACGGCACCGCGGGATTCCCCGATCTACCCACCGGAAACGCGCTCGCCGCTGGATTCCGCGGTAAGGCGGGGGAATACCTCGCGACCCTCACCGCCCTGCAGGAGACGGCACTCTGCTTCAAGGCCGCCTATCTCGCTGCCGCGGGCAAACTCGCCGAAGCCGATCTCGCCAACCGCGCCGCACTCGCGGTGGTGGCGGCTCGTTCCGGCTCCGACCACGACCGCCACGAACAGGACGGCCATGGCTGAATCCGCCGAAACGGACCCGCCCTACGCCCCGGAACGCGAATGTTTCGCCAGTTTCACCCATCAGGAGATCTGGGACCGGGTACACGAGGTGCTCGACCCCGGCATGCTCGGCGACGCGGCGGCGGCGTGGAAGTCGAACGCGGACGCGGTGGCCGAGGCCTTCACCGCGTTCACCGATACCACCCGGCGCGAATTCGACCGCTGGTCGGGCCATTCGGCGAGCGCGGCCCGCCACGCGACCCGGGAATTCGTCATCCGTGGCAGCGAAACCCACGAGGCGTGCCGAGCGCTGCAACATCTCATGGAGGGCAATACCGAAGCGGCGCAGACGCTCCGGTCGGCGCTGGCCCCGCCGCAGCCGTACCGGCCGCTCGACGATCCGGCCGCCGAGGCCGTACACGGCGGACGCCGCCGGATGGACCACGATATCGCCGCCGCCGCGGCCACGGCCGATGCGCAGGACGCGATGACCACGATCTACACCCCTACCCTCCCGGCTTCCGGTGATCGGGTCCCCCGGTTCCCCGACACCACCGGTGTGGGCGGCGGGAGCCCGAGCCGGTGAAATGGATTCTGACCCCGGACGAATTCAGTTACGTCTGGGCCAATGAGACGAGCCTGGACCGCCGGCCCTATCCGGTGAATCTGGCACCGGCGAGCAATGTCCGGACCGAATCCGAACTGGATGCCCTGCGATTACCACAGCGGTTCGCCAGACAGGCCGACCCAGATCTGGCAGCCGCGCTCATGCTCTGCGCCCGCCCGGACGCCACCTCGGTCACGATCTCCGGCGAACGACCGGCACCCGTTCGCGACGGTGATCAGCCGCATACCGAGCAGATTCTCGGTTTCGCCGCCGTCATCGATCACCATGCCGCCGTTCTGCACGCCACGCCGACGAAGGTCAT
>JABFXT010000219.1 GCA_013361595.1 Nocardia sp.
ACCACCGACGAACCGCACGAAGCTGTAGGCGGCGGACGCCGTCGAACGCTCGACCGGAGCCGAGATCATCACGGCCTCGGTGATCAATGTGTTGTTGACGCCGAGGAACAGACCCGCCAGGACCACGCCCCCGATCAACACCGGCTTGTGTTCGGCGAACAACGCCATCACGGCCAGATCGGCGGCGAACAGCCCGACCGCCACCGCGATCATCGGCAGGGTGCCGAAGCGGTGCTGGAGTTTGGGCGCGAAGAACACCGAGGCCACCGCGAGCAGGATGCCCCAGCCGCAGAAGATGAAGCCGATCGCGTAGGTGCCCATGTCCAGCGGGAACGGGGTGTAGGCGAGCAGGGTGAAGAAGCCGAAGTTGTAGAGCAGGGCCGTGATGCTCACGACCAGCAGTCCGCGGTGGCGCAGCGCCTTGAACGGCGCGGCCAGCGATGTCGGCTTCGCGGCTTTCGGGCTCTCCGGCAGCAGCACGACGATCGCGATGAATGCGATGGCCATCAGCACGGACACGCCGAAGAACGGACCGCGCCAGCTGATTCCGCCGAGCACGCCGCCGAGCAGCGGGCCGGTGGCGATACCGATACCGAGTGCCGCCTCGTACAGGATGATGGCGCGCGCGACCCCACCGCTGGCGGCGCCGACAATGGTGGCCAGCGCGGTCGCGATGAACAACGCGTTGCCCAGGCCCCAGCCGGCGCGGAAACCGACGATCTGCCCGACCGTGCCGGAACAACCCGCGAGCGCCGCGAAGACGATGATCAATGCCAGACCGGTCAGCAGTGTCTTCTTGGCGCCGAACCGGCTGGAGACGACACCGGTGACCAGCATGGCCACGCCGGTGACGAGCATATAGCTGGTGAACAGCAGCGATACCTGTGACGGCGAGGCGTCGAGCTGTTCACCGATGGGTTTGAGAATCGGGTCGACCAGGCCGATGCCCATGAACGCGATAACGCTGGCGAAGGCTACGGCCCAGACTGCCTTCGGCTGCCCGGTCGATGTGCTGGTGGGCTCGGTGACTGCCCTGGTCGTGATGCTCATCGGTGTTTCCTCGATTGCGTGTGGTTTCCGGCCGATTCCCGGATCGCCGCCAGCAGCTCCCGTAGGTCGGTTGCGAGTCCGGCGAGGCGTTCGGCGTCGAAGCCGGGTAGCGGGCCGGACAATGCCTCGCGCATGGACGCGCGGGTGGCGGTGAGCCGGGCTCGCCCGGCCGGGGTGAGTTGTACGACGACTGCGCGCGAATCATCCGGGTCGCGGTGCCGGGAGGCGTATCCCTGCCCCACCAGCCGGGCGATGAGCGCGGTCGCCGTGGGTTGCGATGTGCGATCGATACGAGCGAATTCGCTGACCCGCAGTGAACCGTGTTCGTCGAGCACTGCCAGTGCGCGCACGGTGGCGCGCGGCAGGTCGTCGACGCTGAGCGTTCCCGCCGCACGCGTGAGCCGACCCGCGGTGACCAGCAGATCGACGACGGTGTCGTCCACATCGGTTACCGGGCTCGGCTGCACCCAAATATTATTACATAGGCTAACTATCTATTTCCAGCCCCCGCGGTGGGATGCCCGCCACATGCCGCAGTTGCGCGAGGAAGCTCGCCCGGTCGTCGCCTCGGACCACGTAGTGACAGGCAGCCAGCCGGATATCGACCGGCCGCATTCCGGGCACAACCTAGGCTTCGGTTACGGCATACACAGCTGCCTGGGCGCGGCCCTGGCCCGGCTGGAAGGCCGGATCGCACTGGACGCGCTACTGGATGTGATGCCCGAATACACCGTCGACCGGTCGGGTCTGCGCCGGGCGACGGTCACCAATGTCGCCGGATGGGCCAATGTGCCGGTCCGGGTCGGCTGACAGAAAGACGGCCGGTCCTCGCGGTGGTACGGAGAGTATGCGACAGGCGTGCCGTCGGACCGGCCGCTCGACGGCACTCACGGAAGCAGCAGGCCCCAGTAGATCGCCCAGAGCGCGAAGCCCGCTCCGCCGCAGACCATTACCGCCCATCGGATCCGCGCACCGCTGGTTGCTCCGGCCAGCGTGCGACGCCCACGTACGACGACGAGAACCAGCGCGATCACCGCGCACCCGGCGACCAGCTGCAGCGCCAGCCACGGCAGGGTCCGCCCGAACACCAAGGGGCCGAAGGAGGTAGCGCGAGTGGTAAGGATGTAGCCGAGTTGGACAACAGCGCCGATGATACCGAGCACAGCCGCGGATACGAGCATGCGCGCCGGCGCCCGGCCCGGGAGCCGCCAGGCCCGAACGGCGCCGGTCACCGCATAGCCGCCGAACGCGAGCACGATCGCGCCCAGCAGCACCAGATTCGCCGCGGCCGACTCCCATCGGGCCACCGGTTCCAGGCTGCGCACCGAATGCCCCTGCACCGCAGGCGGATCCACCCGTGGCGTGGCAGCCGAATCGGGCAGTCCGTTCACCCACTCACCCATGAGTTCGCCGTACCCCGGCGCCAGGCCCGGCAGTTTGTCGAAGCCGTCGGTGGTCGGCTGCCCGCCGTGCTGGGCGCCGGCCAGGGTGACCAGCGTGTAGTTCCGCTTACCGGCGCGGTCGAACGCGGCCCGGAAATCCCGCAGGCTGTCACCCGGCGGGGTCAGCCGATCCTGATCGCCCCAGATGGCGAGCACCGGCTGTGTGATCTGTTCCAGCACCGGGATCGGGTCGTAGTCGGCCTGCGCGAACTGCCCGGCCCCGACCAGCTGTCGAATCCCGTTGCGGGCCAGCACGTCGACCATCGATCCACGCACGCCCGCCGCGCCGAACCTGGTCTCGTTCGCCCACGCCTGCTGCGCGGCCGGGGCGGCCGAGTTCGCGCCGATCGTGATCAGGAACGCGGCGTCGGTGGATCGCGAGGCGGCCAGCGGTGCGACCCAGCCGCCCTCGGACAGCCCCCATAGGCCCACCCGGGCGGGATCGACTTCCGGCCGGTTCCGCAATGCCGCGAGACCCGCCAGCGCGTCATCGGCCAGCAGCGAATAGTCGCGGTGCGCCGGCGTATATCCCTCGGTGCGCTTGTCGTAGCGCAGCGCGACGATGCCCGCGCGGGCGAGGGCATCGGCGACCTGGTCGTAGTGATCACCCCGGCCGTCGCCCGACCCGTGGACGAGCACGACACCGGGTCGTCCGGTGGCGGCGACCGGCGCGTGGACGGTGCCGGTAGTCGTGGTGCCGTCACCACGAGTGAAGGTGATATCCACGGTGGTGGTGTGTCCGTCCGCGTGCGCGTGCGGCATCCCGCAGCACACAGCGGCGATCATGGTGGCGAACACGGCGATACGCCGAACTGTCGAGAACATGGCGGGTCCTACTCGGCCGAGGTCGCGCCGGGCGCGGGGAACGCGAGAAAGCGGGTCAGGACGCGGCGGGCGCCGGGTCGGTCCTGCCGGTGGGTCGCCTGGAACCGCTTCAGCAGCGACAGGTAGTCCTCGAAGAATTCCTCGATTTCCGCGGGCGTCGCGTAGATCGCGCCACGCGAGAAGGGCATGATGTCCGCCCACTCACCCAGCCCGGCGCGTTCGGCCTCGAACTGCCGGAACATCTCGATATCCTCGGCGAGGTATTGCGCGAACAGCTGTTCCAGCAGCTCGCTGACCTCCGGCGACTGTTCGCGATCCATCCGGTACCGCAGATCCTTGGGCGGCGAACGCCACCACCGCTCCTTCCCCTTCGCCAGTTCCGGCACCTCTTCGATGAACCCGTGTTCGGCGAGCTGTCGCAGGTGATAGCTGGTAGCTCCGGTGTTCTCGCCCAGCAGCGCACCGAGCGCGGTGGACGTCGCCGGACCGTTCTCGGCGAGTGCGCGCAGGAGGCGCTGACGGAGGGGATGCGCCAGCGCGCGTAGCGCGGCCGGATCGGTGATCTCCCTGGGGGGAACTTCATCGGGCATAGTTACAGAATAATGTTTGCAAAATAATTTATGCAAACAAAACTCTGCAACTGGGCCGGACTCGCCGCCGCGCCGAAGCGCGAGTCCCGGAGTCGCGGCGGCGGAATTTCGGAGGGCCGCGACGCCGGGGGGCCCGCAGATCAGATACAGCGCAGATCAGACAAGGCGCTCGATGATGGTGGCGTTGGCGGTGCCGCCGCCCTCGCAGATGGTGAGCAGACCGTAGCGGCCGTTGATGCGTTCGAGTTCGTTGAGCAGTGTCGCGAAGAGTTTCGCGCCGGTCGCGCCGAGCGGATGGCCCAGGGCGATCGCACCACCGTTCACATTCACCTTCTCCGGATCCGCACCGGTCTCCTTCAGCCAGGCCAGCACCACAGGGGCGAATGCCTCGTTGATCTCGACCACATCGATATCGTCGATGGTCAGGCCGGCCTTCTCCAGTGCCCACTTGGTGGCCGGGATGGGCGCGGTGAGCATGTACAGCGGGTCGGCGCCGCGGGCGCTGACGTGCACGATCCGGGCGCGCGGGGTGAGGCCGTATTCCTGGACCGCCCAGTCCGAGGCGAGCAGGGTGGCGCTGGCGCCGTCGGAGATCTGCGAGGCCACCGCGGCGGTGAGCGGGCTGCCCTCCTCCAGCGCGGGCAGCGAGGCCATCTTCTCCAGGCTGGTCTCGCGCGGGCCCTGGTCGATCCAGAAATCGCCCACCGGCACGATCTCTTTGTCGAACCGGCCGGCCTTGATGGCCGCGCGGGCGCGTTCGTGGCTGCGCAGGGCCCACTGTTCCATGTCCTGGCGGGTGATCCCCCATTTCTCGGCGATCATCTGCGCGCCGCGGAACTGCGATACCTCGCCGGTCCCGTAGCGGTGATCCCAGCCCTCGGCGCCGACGAACGGCGAATCGAAGCCGTACTCCTTACCCGCGATCATGGCGGCGGAGATCGGGATGGCACTCATGTTCTGCACACCACCGGCCACGATCACCTCGGCGGTACCGCTCATGATCGCCTGGGCGCCGAAATTGATGGCCTGCTGGCTGGATCCGCACTGGCGGTCGACGGTGACCCCCGGAACCTCTTCCGGATACCCGGCCGCCAGCCAGATGGTGCGACCGATATTGCCGGCCTGCGGGCCGACATTGTCGACACAGCCGACGATCACATCGTCGACCCGCGCCGGATCGATCGAATTACGCCCGAGCAGCCCCTGCAGCGCGGCCGCGCCGAGATCGGCCGGATGGACCTGCGCGAGCGCGCCGTTGCGCTTACCGACCGGGGTGCGCACCGCGTCGATCACATACGCCTCGCTCAGCGGCGTATAGGGGCGGCGGGCAGCTGTTGCCATGGATTTCTCCTAATCGGTGTGGCCCGGCACGGTGAGCCCGTCGAGCACGATGGTGAGGTACTGCTTCGCGAGGGTGTCGACGGTGACCGAACCGCCGCCCGGCTGATACCAGCGGACCGCGACCCAGACCGTGTCGCGCAGGAAGCGGTAGGCCAGATCGATATCGAGTTCGGCGCGGAAGCTGCCGTCGGCGACCCCGCTGGTGAGGACGCGTCGCCAGAGTTCGCGGAATTCACGGTTGTAGTCGTCGATATAGGCGAACCGTTCGGCGGCGCGCAAGCGTTTGGCCTCGGACTGGTAGATGGCCACGGCGGCGTGCGAGCGGTCGAAAGCCTCGTAGGAGGCCAGTACCAGAGCTTCGAGTGTGGCGCGTGAACTCAGCCCGGCGGCGACGATCTCGCGGTAACGTCCGAACAACTCGTCCAGGAACCCGCGCAGGATCTCGTCCACCATGCCCTCTTTCGAGGAGAAATGGTGGTAGAGACTGCCGGAGAGGATGCCGGCCGCGTCGGCGATATCACGCACGGTGGTGGCGCGCACGCCCCGTTCGGCGAACAGTTCGGCCGCCAGGTCCAGTAGTTCGGTTCGCCGGGCCGATTTCGAGGGGTCGGGTGCGGTCACCCCGCCATGATACAACCAAGCATTTGCTTGGTAAATGCTGGGATTGCAGCCCCTAGTCGTCGACCGTTCGAGGTTAGGGCCCGCCCCGATTCCCGACCGACCGGCGGGAGGGAAGACTCGGGGCCCACGAGCGCCCGGGCCCGCGGCATCGAAGGCGGCGCCATGAACAGAGCCCGAGGTTTCCGGCTCCCCCCTCCTGTCGGAGCCGGACCCCTCGGGCCCATATCCCGGAAGAAGTACGAACTCCGCACTGCTTCCGATCTTTTGGACGCGACCGATCCGGAACCGGTTCCACCACATAGAGATATTCGAACCGAGTGGATCCCGCGCACTGCCCGCATACCGGAAGACCCCACTTCGGTCCGGCGCCGCAGGGCGCCCGCCCGCAACACGGGCGAGCCGGCCGCACTCCGGCCGGCCACACCGGATACGACGGCCGCGCCGGTATATTCCGGCGTATGACGACGCCGTTCCCGCAGCGACAGTGGGGCTCTCCGGAGAGCCCGCTGGCCCGCGCGGCCGACAGGTTCGCCGGCACGAAGATCGGCTCGCGGGTGATCCGCGCTCTCACCCCGCTGGATCGCAAGGTCCTGGAGCGCACCGGCGCCCGCTACACAGTGCTCGGGCCGGTGGGCGCACCGGTGATCCTGTTGACCACCACGGGCCGCAGGTCGGGGCAGCCGCGCACCCAACCGCTGCTGTGTGTGCACGACGGCGCCACCCTCTATGTCATCGGCAGCAATTTCGGTGGCGCCCGCCACCCGGCGTGGACGGCGAATCTGCTCGCCGAGCCCCGCGCGACCGTGTCCATTGCGGGCGAACGTATTCCGGTCGCGGCTGCCCGGGTCGAGGGCCCGGACGCGGAATCCGTTTTCGAGCGGTTCGTAGAGATCACCGGCGCCTATGCCGCATATCGGGGTCGAACCGACCGCGAACTGCGCATCTTCGCACTGACCCGCGCCTGACCGGCCTCGGTATCTCGCTCGGCCGCGGTCCGCCGGCGGATCCGGTCCCCGCCACGGAGCGGCGCCGAGCCCGGCGGCGCCGATACCGTCGCGCGCCGCCGCGGACCGGTACCGGCTCTCGGCCGGGCTGCTGTCGGTCCGACCTCCCGGCCGGTCGCAGGTCCGGCGGGGAGGGTCGCAGGTCAGGCGCGCTGGCTGATGATCGAGACCACTTCGCCGGTGATGTAGGTGGTGTAGTCGCTGGCGAGCATCGCGATGGTCGCCGCCACCTCCCACGGTTCGGCCGCACGACCGAAGGCTTCCCGTTCGGAGAGCCGGTCGAGCAGCTCGGTGGAGCTGGTCTTGTCCAGGAAGGCGTGCCGGGCGATGCTCGGCGAGACCGCGTTGATCCGGACCCCGAGTTCGGCGGCTTCCACCGCACTGCACCTGGTCAGCGCCATCACCCCGGCCTTGGCCGCGGCATAGTGCGCTTGACCGTACTGGGCCCGCCAGCCGAGCACGCTGGCATTGTTGACGATGACACCGCCGTGTTTCGCGTCGCGGAAGTAGTTGAGCGCGGCGCGGGTACAGCGGAAGGTGCCGTTGAGCGTGATGTCGAGCACCCGGTCCCACTGTTCGTCGGTCATATCGACCACCGGCGTCTCACCGCCCAGCCCGGCATTGTTGACGAAGATATCGACTCCGCCGAGCGCGCCGGCCGCACCGCGCACCAGCTCGTCGACCTGCCCGGTGCTGGTCACATCACAAACGATCGCGGCGACTTTCCGGTCGGCGAATTCCTCGGACAGTTCGGCCCGGGTGGCCTCCAACCGGCGTTCGTGCCAGTCCGAGACCACCACATCGGCGCCCTCGGCGAGCAGCCGGCGAGCCGTCGCGGAACCGATCCCGGTACCGGCGGCAGCGGTGACCACGGCCCGGCGGCCGGTGAGCAGTCCGTGCGCCGGGGTCTGCTGGGGCGCGACCGACAGCGGCCCGCTCACTGCCGGGCCTCACGGGGCAGACCGAGCACCCGCTCGGAGATGATGTTGCGCTGCACTTCGTTCGAACCTCCGTAGATCGTATCGGCGCGGGTGAACAGATACAGCCGCTGCCATTCGTCGAGATCGCCGTCCGCGGCGACCAGTCCGGCGGCACCGCGTACCGCCATGGCGAGTTCGCCGAGCCCGCGATGCCAGTTCGCCCAGAGCAGTTTGCCTACCGAGGCCTGACCACCGTCGTCCGCGGTCTCGGCCATGGTGCGCAGCGCGTGTGCGCGCAGCACCCGCAGCCCCACCCAAGCCCGATCTATCTTCTCCGCGAGCAGCGGATCGTCGAGGGCACCGGATTCGCGGGCCAGGTTCTCGATCGCGGCGAGTTCCCGGGCGAAGCGGATCTGCTGGCCGAGCGTGGAGATACCGCGTTCGACATTGAGGGTGCCCATGGCCACCCGCCAGCCGTCGCCCGGTTCGCCGACGACCAGGTCGGCGTCGGTGCGGGCGTTGTCGAAGAACACCTCGTTGAATTCGGAGGTGCCGGTGAGCTGGACGATCGGGCGAACCTCGATACCCGGCTGATCCATCGGTACCAGCAGATACGAAAGACCTTTGTGACGTTTGGAGCCCGGTTCGGTGCGGCAGACCGCGAAACACCAGTCGGCCACGTGCGCCAGCGAAGTCCAGATCTTCTGCCCGTTGATCGACCACTGGTCGCCGTCGAGCCGGGCCGAGGTGGCGACCGCGGCGAGATCGGAACCGGCGCCCGGTTCGGAGTATCCCTGGCACCACAGTTCGTTGACGGTGCGGATCCCCGGCAGGAAGCGGTCACGCTGCGCGTCGGTGCCGAAGGCCAGCAGTGTCGGCCCGAGCAGTTCCTCACCCACATGGGAGACCCGCGCGGGCGCATTCGCCTTCGCGTACTCCTCGTGGAAGATGATCTGCTGCGCGACGCTGGCATCGCGACCGCCGTATTCCACCGGCCAGCCCAGACAGGTCCAGCCGGCGGCCGCCAGCGCGCGGTCCCATTCCAGGCGTTCGTCGAATGCCTCGTGTTCGCGGCCTGGTCCGCCGAGCCCGCGCAGTTCGCGGAATTCTCCGTTGAGCTGCTCGTCGAGCCAGCTCCGCACCTGATCGGCGAATTCGCCGTCGTTCAGGGCGGCCACGCTGGTCCGCTCGGCCGTCGGCCGCGCCCGGGCGGCGTGTTCGGCCGATTGCCGTCCGCCGTCGCGACCGGTACCGGATTCTGAGGTCTGGATAGCACCCACGCCGGTAGGATAACCTACCAAGCACTTGCTTTGTAGACCGCAACTCGCAGACCGCGCACCGCCCACGGCCGCACGACATCGAGGACACCCGTGACAACCCCTGCGCACACACCACCGACGGACCGGACCACCCCCCTGGCCCTGCACGCCGCCGCCCAGCGTTACGGCGCGGCGCCGGCACTTGCCGACGGCCCGGTCCGGCTCGACTGGAACCAGCTGCTCGGACAGGTACAGGACGTGGCACGCGCGCTGCTCGCCCGCGGTATCCGCACCGGCGACCGCATCGGTATCTGGTCGCCCAACACCCACCACTGGGTGATCGCCGCCCTGGGCGCGCACTACGCGGGCGCCACCCTGGTCCCGCTCAACACCCGCTACGTCGCCGACGAGGTCGCCGATGTACTGCGGCGGGTCGACGCCAAAGCGCTCTTCATCGCCGGCACCTTCCTGAAACGGGACCGGCTCGCCGAACTGCGCGCGGCCGCGCCGGACCTGCGGATCGACACCGTGGTCGTCCTCCCGGTCGAAGGCACCGAGGAAGCGGTGGGCGACGCGCTGAACTGGTCGGACCTGGAGGCGGCCGGGGCCGGCGTGAGCCGCGAACAAGCACGGGAACACGCCGAATCGATCAGCCCTGAGGATCTGTCCGACATCCTGTTCACCTCGGGCACCACCGGGCGCAGCAAAGGCGTGCTGATCGCGCACCGCCAGACCCTGTCCGCGGTGCGCGGCTGGACCGAATGCGCCACGCTGAACAGCGACGACAACTACCTGATCGTCAACCCGTTCTTCCACAGCTTCGGTTACAAGGCCGGAATCATCGCCTGCCTGCTCACCGGGGCGACCATGGTCCCGCAGATCGTCTTCGATGTGCCGACCACCATGCGTCTCATCGATCAGGAGAAGATCACCGTCCTGCCCGGCCCACCCACCATCTACCAGTCGATCCTGGATTTCCCGGACCGCGGCGAGTACCGGCTCGACAGCCTGCGCGTGGCGATCACCGGGGCCGCGCCGGTACCGGTCGTACTGGTGGAACGGATGCGATCGGAACTGGATTTCGATGTGGTGCTCACCGCCTACGGACTCTCCGAATCCAGCGGTTTCGCCACCATGTGCCGGGTCGACGACGATGCCGAGACCATCTCCGCGTCCAGCGGCCGGGCCATGGCCGGGTTCGAGCTGAAACTCAGCGAGGTGGGTGAGGTACTGCTGCGCGGACCCAATACGATGCTCGGCTACCTGGACGATCCGGAGAGCACCGCGAAAACGATCGACCCCGACGGCTGGCTGCACACCGGCGATATCGGCGAGATCGACGACCGCGGATATCTGAAGATCACCGACCGCCTCAAGGACATGTACGTCAGCGGCGGATTCAATGTGTATCCCGCCGAGATCGAACAGGCGCTGGCCCGACTGGACGGCGTCGCGGTATCCGCGGTGGTCGGCGTGCCGGATACCCGGATGGGCGAGGTGGGCAAGGCCTATATCGTCCGGAAACCGGGCGCCTCGCTCACCGAGGACCAGGTGTTCTCCTACGCCACCAAGGCACTGGCCAATTTCAAGGTGCCCCGCTTCGTCGAATTCCGCGACGAACTGCCCTACAACGCCAGCGGCAAGGTGCTCAAACGCCAGCTACGTGAGGAGAATTCGCAATGACGGACAACGGGGCCGCCGACGCCGCCGGGAGCATTCCCTACGAGCCGGATGTGGTGACCTACGAACGCCGCGGCGCGATCGCGGTGGTCACCCTGAACCGCCCGGATTACCGCAATGCGCAGAATTCGGTGATGACCTACGCCATCGACGCCGCGTTCGAGCGGGCGGTGGCCGACCCCGAGGTCAAGGTCATCGTGCT
>JABFXT010000433.1 GCA_013361595.1 Nocardia sp.
GCGGCAGGGCTACGAGCTGGTGCAACAGCAACTCGGCCCCGGTACTCCGGGAGCTCTGCAGAACATCGCTCCGGCCGCCGACGCCGCCGAGACCGCTCGGATCGCGGCGGCGGGCGACGGCGTGGCCATGGTCACGCCGGCGCAGGCCGCCGGGGACGGTTCGGGCCTGGTGATGATGCAGGCCCTGCCGGAGGTCGACCCATCCGATGGGCGGATGGGTCGGATCGTCGACGGTCTGCGCGATCGCCTGCCGGAGCAGGCGCTGGTGGGTGGCGCGCCCGCGGAGAATCTGGATCTGCAGGGTGCCCTCGACCATTACCTGCCGATCATCGTCGGCGTGATCCTCGCGCTGGGGTTCTTGCTGCTGCTGGTCGCCTTGCGGGCTCCGCTGATCGCAGCACTGGGCACCCTGGTGAGTCTGTTGTCGACCGCGGCGGCCTTCGGTGTGGCGAAACTGATCTTCCAGGACGGCCACGGTGCCGGCCTGCTGGGATTCGTGCCGCAGGGGTTCCTCGACGGGTGGGGTCCGGTGTTCTTCTTCGCGATGATCTTCGCGATCGCCATGGACTACACCGTGTTCCTCCTCGCCACCGCGAAGGAGCACTACGAGCGGTCCGGCGATCCGAAAACCGCCCAGATCGACGGGCTGGCCCACTCCGGCCGGGTCATCTTCGCGGCGGCGGCGGTCATGGTGGCGGTGTTCTTCACCTTCGCGCTGGCGCAACCGCTGCCGCCCAAGGAGATGGGCATCATCCTGGGCGTGGCCGTGCTCCTCGACGCGGTCGTCGTGCGGCTGGTGTTGTTGCCGGCGCTGCTGCGGCTGTCCGGGCACGGTGCCTGGTGGTCGCCCGGTTGGCTCGGCAAGATCCTGCCGGAGATCGATTTCGCGCATCGGTCATGACCGGGAGAACACCGGCGCATATACCCCACGGGGTATTATTGCGGGAAGGTGACCGAAAAGGAGAACGTGATGATCGGCGACGAGAACAGCATCGCTCCGGTGCTCAACCGGCTACGCCGGGCCCACGGCCAACTGGCCGGGGTGATCGCGATGATCGAGGCGGGACGCGACTGCAAGGACGTCGTGACCCAGCTCGCGGCGGTATCGCGTGCCCTCGACCGGGCCGGGTTCAAGATCGTGGCGACGGGTCTTCGCGAATGCCTCGATCGCCAGGGCGACGGCGATACCGATCCGATGACCGTCGACGAACTGGAAAAACTGTTCCTCACCTTGGCCTGAGCCCGCGAACGCCGCGGGTGGGGCCGGCTCGAGAAAGGGCGACCTACCGATGCAGCATTCCCCGCGGCCCAGTCGCTGGACCATCGACCGCATCGTCCCGCTGCTCGCGGGCATCCTCGTCTTGGCCGGTACGGCCCTGGCGGCGGTGTTTTCGCCGTGGTGGCTGATCCTGACCACCCTGGTCGGGGCGAATCTGCTGCTCTACAGCGCGGTCGGCTGGTGCCCGGCCACGCTGCTCATGGCCCGGCTCGGGATTCCCCCTCGCGCAACGGCATGCGCGCGCCCGCGGACCTGACTGCTTGCTGACCGAACCGAGAGCCTGTCTCTACGGGCCGCTTGTCACCGCGGCGCCGACTGCCGTCGAGAACGGACAGCATTCCCTGTTGTGATGGCGCGACGAATGGCATCGCCGGACAGCACCACTCAGGCACCCAGCCGGTTGTGCCGATATCGGGGCGCCGTCCGAGCTCCGGTCCGGTGCATCCGGCGGCCGATATCGGCCGCCGCGGACTGCACCGCCAGCCGGATCCGCGGATCCGCGCGGATCCTGGTCACCGAACCGAAGATCGACACCGCGGCAGCCTCTCCGGGGCTCGGCGCCACGATCGGCACGGCCACACAACTGAAGCCCTTCATGCACTTCTCGTGCTCGGAGACCATGCGAATCTCGCGCACGCGGTCGGGGTCCCACGGGTGGGCACGAGGGGATCCGTCCGCCGAGAGCAACGCCTTACCGATCACCGAGGAGTCCGCGCGCAAGCGGCTGCCGACCCGTGACCGGATATCCGCGACGAGTTCCCCGCCGATCTTCTCGAGGTAGACGACATCGTCGCCGTCCAGGACGCCGAGGTGCACGATGCAACCCGTCACCTTGTGCAACCAGTGCAGGCTGGGCAGTGCGGCCCGCCGCAGCGAATTCTGCTGTGACGCCGCGGACCCCAGTTCGATGATGCGCATGCCCAGCTGGTATTCCTTGCCGTCGCGATGGACCCAGCGCAGCTCGACCAGCTGCTCCAGGGCTCGATGAACGGAGGACATCGGCAGTCCGGTGGCGGCGACGATCTGCGACAGATTCAGGCTGTCGACTCCATCGAGCGCATCGAGGATCAACGCCGCGCGCTGCATGACTCCGGTCGGGATATCGCCGGGACTCCGCGATCGCATCCGATCTCCTTCCTCGCCCTCGGCGACGCGACGAGGCGCTCCGGATGGGGCGGGTCGCCCATGACGCCCCCTCGAACGATAGGCGGCCTTCCGCGCCGTCGGCGACCAGTTCTTCCACCAGCCGGAAAGACGACTGTCGGCAACCGGTGGAAATGGTCTGTAATCCGTCGATGACCGATTTCACCTCATTCACCCCGGGGCCGCTGCTGTCCGGCCGCCGCGCTGTGGTCACCGGCGGAGCCGCGGGTATCGGTGCGGCAGTCGCGCGGGCCTTCGCCGCGCACGGCGCCGCCGTCCTGGTCGCCGATATCGAACCGGTCGGGTCGCTCGAATTCGATCCCGCTGCAGGGGGTTCCATAGCGCATATCGAATGGGACGTGCGGGCGGCGCCGTGCCCGTCCGCGCTCGTCGCGCACCGACCCGATGTGCTGGTCAACAATGTCGGCCACTTCCTGCGGCCACCGCGCAGTTTCGCCGCCGACACACCGGCGGTGTGGGACGAGCTGCACGATATCAACTTCGCGCACGTCCTGCGGTTGACCCACGCGCTGCTCCCGGGCATGACCGAGCGGGGGACGGGTTCGATCGTCAACCTCACGACGGTCGAGGCCCATCGCGCGATTCCGGGTCACGCCGTGTACTCCGGGTACAAGGCGGCGCTGACCGGGTTCACCCGGTCGCTGGCCGCCGAGGTGGGCCCCGCCGGGGTCCGGGTCAACGCGATCGCCCCCGACCTCATCGAATCGGTACAGGTGCCCTACGCGACGCTGGTTCCCGAAGAGGACCGGCCGCTGTGGCCGGCCTGGTCGCCGCTCGGTGGCCCCGGCCGGCCGGAAGACGTGGCCGGTGTCG
>JABFXT010000893.1 GCA_013361595.1 Nocardia sp.
GCCAGGTGCTGCGCAAGGCCCGCAGAGACGGTGCCCGCCGGATCGCCGGGGTCTGCGGCGCGTGGCACGCCCCCGCGCTCCAGGAGCCGCTCGGCCCCGCCGCCGCCGATAACCGCCTGCTCAAGGGCCTGCCGAAGGTCAAGGCCACCTTGACCTGGGTGCCGTGGACACATTCCCGGCTGGCCGCGGCATCCGGTTACGGTGCGGGAGTCGTCTCGCCGGGGTGGTATCACCATCTGTTCAGCGAGACCGAGCGGCCCGTCGCGTCGTGGCTCACCAAGGTGGCGGGTGTCCTGCGCGGCCACGATCTACCGGTGTCGAGTGCCCACATCATCGAGGCCGTGCGACTGGCCGAAACCCTGGCGGCGCTGCGCGCCCGGCCATCGGCCGGGCTCTCCGAGGTCACCGAGGCGGCCCGGGCGGTGCTGTGCGAGGGCGATGAGACCATGCTGCGGCTGGTCGGTACGGAACTGGTCGTCGGTGAGGCACTGGGCACGGTGCCGCCCGAGGCGCCGACCGTACCGCTGGACGCCGATCTACGAGCCGCCGCCCGGACGCTGCGGCTGAAACAGGAGGCACTGGCCCGGACGCTGGATCTGGACCTGCGCAAAGAGCGCGATATCGCCAGATCCCGGCTGCTGCACCGGCTCCGGCTGCTGGGGGTGCACTGGGGTACCCCCGGCGCCGGCACCGTAAGGTCCACCGGCACCTTCCGCGAGACCTGGGAGCTGCGCTGGGAACCGGAGTTCGCGGTCCGGGTGATCGAGGCGTCCCGGTGGGGTACGACGGTGCGGGGGGCGGCGGAGGCGAAGATCCTCGATACGGCGGCGCAACCGGGCAGCGGGGTCACCGAGCTCACCGACGCATTGGAATTCGCGCTGCTCGCGGATCTGCCGGGCGCCCTCGACGGGTTGATCGCCCGGCTCGATTCGGCGGCAGCGGTGGACCACGACATGACCCATCTGCTGGCGGCCCTGCCGGGTGTGCTCCGCACGCTGCGGTACGGGGATGTCCGGGGTACCGACACCTCCGCCCTCGTCCATGTCGCGGACGGCATGCTGGTCCGGATCTGCGCCGGGCTACCCGCCGCGGTCACCGGTCTCGGCGACGATACCGCCGCGGCATTGCGCGATCAGCTCGATACCGCCACCACCGCGATACACACCCGCGATCACACCGAATCCACCGACCAGTGGCTGGCGGTGCTGGCCCGGCTGGCCGACCGGCCCGATGTGCACGGTCTGCTGGTGGGCCGGGCGGTGCGCCTGCTCTGCGACGCCGACCGATTCGATACCGACGAGGCCGCCCGGCGCCTGGCGGCGGCGCTGTCGATCGGCAACACCGCGCCCGCGAAGGCGGCCTGGGTCGACGGTTTCGTGGGCGGTCGCGGGCTGGTGCTGGTCCACGACCGAGCCCTGCTGCGGCTGATCGACGATTGGGTCACCGGACTGTCCGAGGACCAGTTCGTCGAGGTCGTCCCACTGCTGCGCCGTACTTTCGGCGCCTTCGAATCCGGGGAGCGCCGCGCGATAGGCGAAGCGGTCCGCACCGGGGGCCCGGCCGCGACCACGGCCGCCGCTCTCGACGTCGATTCCGAACGCGGCCTGCTCGCCCTGCGTACCGTCGCCGAAATCCTGGGAGTTTCCGCATGAGCACCACCGCTCCGCACGAGATCACCGACGAGGCACGGTTGCGCCGCTGGCGTCTCGTGCTCGGGTCGGCCGCGGAATCGTCGCTCGGCGGACTCGGTACCGCCGACGACAAAGCCATCGACAGGGCCCTCGGCGCGGTCTACGACACCGGCGCCGGCGGTTCGCGCGGAGACCGGGCCGGCGGCCTCGGCGGTTCGGCCCCGCGGGTGGCCCGCTGGCTGGGCGATATCCGTACCTATTTCCCGTCGACCGTCGTCGAGGTGATCCAGCGCGACGCGGTGGAACGGCTGAATCTCACCCAGTTGCTGCTGGAGCCGGAACTGATGGAGGCGGTCGAACCCGACGTGCATCTGGTCGGCACCCTGCTCGGTCTCAATCGGGTGATTCCGGAGACCACCAAGGCGACCGCCCGGATGGTGGTGTCGAAGGTGGTGAAGGAGATCGAACAACGGATCGCCACCAAAACGGTGGCGGCGGTGAGCGGGGCGCTCAACCGCTCGGCCCGCACCTCCCGGCCCAAACCGCGCGATATCGATTTCGATCGCACCATCCGCAAGAACCTCGCCAATTATCTGCCGGAGCAGCGCACCGTCATCGCCGAGCGGCTGGTGGGTTACGGCAGGCGCGCCCAGGCGGTGCATCGCGACGTGATCCTGGCGATCGACCAATCGGGGTCGATGGCGTCCAGCGTGGTCTATTCGTCGGTCTTCGGCGCGGTCCTGGCGTCGATGCGATCGCTGCGCACCTCGCTGGTGGTCTTCGACACCGAGGTCGTGGATCTCACCGAAAAGCTGTCCGACCCTGTCGATGTGCTGTTCGGCACCCAGCTCGGTGGTGGCACCTATATCAACCGGGCCATCGCCTACTGCCAAACGCTGGTCACCCGCCCCACCGACACCCTGTTCTTCCTCATCTCCGATCTCTACGAGGGCGGGGTGCGGGAGGAGATGTTGCGCCGCGTCCACGCCATGAAGGAGTCCGGTGTGCAGGTGGTGGTCCTGCTGGCGCTCTCCGACGACGGCGCGCCCTCCTACGACCGGGAGAACGCGGCGGCGCTGGCCGCACTCGGTGTCCCGGCGTTCGCCTGCACTCCCGATCGATTCCCGGATCTGCTGGCGCAGGCGCTGAACCGAGGCGATCTCATGCACTGGGGTAAGTGACTCGGCCCGATCGTGTATCGCGATCGGTCCCGGTGAGCGGAACGCGAAGTGCGGCGGGAACTCTCGATCCGAGTCGTTCCCGACGCCCCGCCCGCCGCGTATCGCACGCGGCCGGACAGCGAAAATACCAGTACATATCGCGTTTCCGGTGATTCTTCGAAAATGAGCGACATGCAAAATATATCCGGGTAACTCCGCACGCCAGTGCTCCAATGTTCCCAAAATTACGTGCCGCTAAACAAGCCGATCTGCGAGAATTCCTGCTGTCGGAGTTTCGAATATCAGCGAACCTTCCGGACGGGAACTGCTCCGATGGTTCGTGGGCGCCGACGAGGAAAAATTCGATATCACTCCAGGTGAGGTGTTGAAAATGACCCTGAGAAGGGTGGAATATGTTCCCACAATTGGATATTTCGCAAATAGGCGCTGCTACCATCACGCAC
>JABFXT010000802.1 GCA_013361595.1 Nocardia sp.
ACGGGCGAGGGCGGCCTGCAGGATCGCGACGCCCTCGGCGATCAGCCGGGTATCCCACCGGTCGCGGTCCTGGTCGGCGAGCGGCACCAGGCTGCCGTCGGGCGCGGTCCGGGTGGCGCGCCGCGCGTGGTGCAGCAGCATGAGGGCGAGCAGTCCGGCGACCTCCGGGTGGTCGATCGCCGCCGCGAGCTGCCGGGTGAGCCGGATGGCCTCGGCGGCGAGGTCGATATCGCCGGAATACCCCTCGTTGAAAACCAGATAGAGCACGCGGAGCACGGTGCCGACATCACCGGGCCGATCGAATCGCACTCCGGACACGGTGCGTTTGGCCCGGCTGATGCGCTGGGCCATGGTCGCCTCGGGCACCAGATACGCCCGGGCGATCTGCCGGGTGGTGAGCCCACCCACGGCACGCAGGGTGAGCGCGACGGCCGACGACGACGTGAGCGACGGATGTGCGCACAGGAAGTACAGCCGCAGAGTGTCGTCCGCCGCGGCTGCCGGGCCGGGCTCCGGTTCGTCGTCGACGAGATCCTCGCGTCGGCGCCGAGCGGTATCGGAACGGGTCGTATCCAGGAATTTGCGCCAGGCCACGGTGACCAGCCAGCCCTTGGGGTCCCGCGGCGGATCGTCGGACCAGGCGCGGAGGGCCTCGACGAGCGCCTCCTGTACCGCGTCCTCGGCCGCCGCGAAATCGGCGCCGCGGCGGACGAGGACGGTGAGCACGCTCGGGATGAGACTCCGGAGCAGGGCCGCGTCGTGCACGGAGACCGCTCCGGAGTCGGTCACCGGTGCAGCCACTCGGTGGTGATGGTGGGCGGCGCCGTCAGGAACGGGCGCAGTTCGAGCCATTCGTGGATCGGCTTCCCACCGGCCCCCGGTGCGGCCGACAGTTCCCCGGCCAGTTCGACGGCCCGCTCGTAGCTGTCGACATCGATGACCATCCACCCGGCGATCAGGTCCTTGGTCTCGGCGAAGGGCCCGTCGGTGACCGGGGGCCGCCCGGCGCCGTCGAACCGGACGAAGACGCCCTCCGGGGCCAGCGCCTGACCGTCGACGTATTCACCGGTCGCGACGAGGCGACCCGCGAAATCGTCCATGTACTGCACATGCGCCGCGATCTCCGCGGGCGTCCACCGATCCATCGGTACGTCGTTCACGGAAGCCGGAGCGCCCCGATAGTGCTTCAGCAACAGATACTTGGCCACAGCGTTCTCCTTCGATGCCTGTTCATACCTTCACTCCGGGGACGGAGCCACACACAGGTTCTCGACATCGATCGCGCGGTTTTTTTCCGGCGGTTGCCGTGACCGGTCAGAGACCGAGTACCGCCATCCGTTCGGCGTGCGCTGTCTGCATATGTTCGAACAGCGTGGCGATACCGTTGAGATCGCCCGTGGCCGCCAGCACCAGTTCGGTGAGTTCGTCGCGCTGCGCCATCACGTACTGGGCCTGAGTGATCGCTTCTCCGAGCAACCGCCGGCCCCAGAGGGTCAACCGATCGCGTTCGGAACGGCTGACGGCGACGGCCCGGCGGACCTCTTCCACCACGAATTCGGAGTGACCGGTATCGGCGAGCACGTCACGGACCACGGCCGCCACGTCCGGGCTCAGCGCACCGGCGATCTCACGATAGAAATCGGCGGCGATCCCGTCGCCGACATGGAATTTGACCATCGACTCCAACCAGGTGGACGGGTCGGTGGAGCGGTGGTAGTCGTCGAGTGCCCGGGTGAACGGTGCCATGGCCGCGTACACATCGGCGCCGCGCGCGGTGAGTGCCGCGTCGAGCCGCTCGAAATGCCCGAGTTCGGCCGCCGCCATCCGCGCCACCGCGACCTTGCCGTGCAGCGTCGGTGACAGCGTCGCTTCCACGCTCAGCCGGTAGAACGCGGATATCTCACCGTAGGCGAGTACAGCGAACAGGTCGGTCACGCCGGCATGATCGGCGGGAATCGGCGAAGTGGACGAATCGCTCGGTGTAACACCCAACCCGGCGGGTGACTGTGCTCCCATGGAACTCCAGCGTAGTACGCCGCCCGCGCGGACCGCCGCAGTCACACCACTGGACTTCGTCGGTCACACCGGCGTGGTGAGGAACTTGTCCAGATAGGTCCAGGTAGTGGCCCGGGCGCCGGCCCCGGCGAGAATGCCCAGATGCCCACCGGGCGCCGTTTCATAGTGGACGGCTTTCGCGCCGGTGAGGGTGCGCAACCCGTGCTCGACGGCGCGGGCCGGGGTGATGACGTCGGCGGGTCCACCGACCAGCAGTACCGGTGCGGTGATATCGGCCAGCCGAATCGGCCCCTGTCCGAAATCCACTACCCCGCGGCCGATTTCGTCCCGCAACACCAGCCGGTTCCAGAGCTGCTGGTACACCCGGCCCGGGTAGCCGGGCATATCGGCCATGAAGCGATCGATGGCCTCCATCCGGGCCAGCGATTCGGTGCGGGCGAGATTGTTGGCGACGAACCATGGGCGTTTGACTTCACGATCCCACGCGGTGATGCGGTAGCCGAGCCGGGTGAGCGGTGCCGGGACACCGCCCACGGCACGCAGGACCGCGCCCACGGCGGCTCCGGTTCCGGTGAACCTCGCGGCGGCGGCCAGCTGCGGAGTCATCGGCATGGCGCTGTAGTTCAGCGGAGCGCCGATCGCGGTGATCGACCGCACCGGCAGGGTGGAGTCCGCGGCGGCGGTCAGCAGGGCCATGGTGCCGCCCAGCGACCAGCCGACCAGATCCACCTGCGGTTCACCACCGGCAGCGGCCCGGTCGGCGGCGGTCCGGCGGATCGCTTCGGGCAGGATGTCGTACACCCAGTCGCCGAAGCCCATCCGGCGGTCGGCGTAGCTGATCTCGCCGTAGTCGATCACATAGGGCGCTCGCCCGGTCTCCAGCAGAAATTCCGCGAGACTCTGACCGGGGCGCAGATCGAAGCAGGCGGCGGGCGCGGCCAGGGGCGGTACCAGCAAGACCGCGGCCGCGGCGGGGTCGGCGGTGCCCGCGAGCAGACCGGGTTCGAAACGCCGGAGCTGGCGATGCGGTTCGTCCCACAGCACCGACGCCGGAGTGGGGCGGCGGCCCTCGACGCCGTCACCGAAGGTGAGGGCCCAGGCGTTGCGGGCGGCACGCTCGACGGTCCGGGAGAGCTCTCCGTCCGGATCCACCGCACGGACGGCGCGATCGGCCAGGGCGATAGCTCGGTCTGCGATGCTCACGGCACGAATCTCTCATAGATGTGTTCGCCGGTACC
>JABFXT010000764.1 GCA_013361595.1 Nocardia sp.
CGACCCGAGACGCGCGGGCGGCACCCGCGACTCCGCGCACGACCGGGTACGAATTTCTTTCGCTGCGGAGCACGATGATGTGGTCCGGGCCGGGCATACGCTCGACTCACCGAGTGTGAGCCGGCGTAAGGGTCGCTGCGGGGTCTCGCCGGTTCCCCGTCGTGTTCGTTTCTTGCCCTGTACGCCTATCGACCATACGGGTAACCAGGAATACGCTGGAGATCGTCCACCGTAACGTGGTCTGTCCCAATTCTGGGGTCTCTGGTCTCGGCCGCTCCCGTCGCGAGGTGCAGCGGTACCCGAGGCGGCGAGGAGTGAGCATGAAAGGCGGAGCAAGAATTGCGTTAGGGGTGGGAATCGGATATTTCCTGGGTCGTACCCGCAAAATGCGCTGGGCCATGGGACTGGCGGGCGCGGCGATGACCAAACGATCCACGGGGCTCGCCGGCGAACTGATCGAACGCGGCGCATCGACGCTGGGTGGTACCGCGGAGCTGAGCAAGATCACCGATACCGTGCGGGGCGAGCTGCTCGGCGCGGTGCGGTCGGCGGCCGTGACCGCGGCGAGCAATCGCCTCGACGCGTTCAACGAGCGGTTGCAGCTACCCGTGTCGACCGAAGACGAGGACGGCGGTGGCCGCCGGCGGGCCGCCGCGAAGGAAACGGAGGACGCCGAGCCCGAGCCGGCGGACGAGGAAACCGGCGACGAGACCGACGAGTCCCCGGACGAGGAAGAACCGGACGAGGAAGAAGCCGACGAACCCGCGCCCCGGCCGCGTGCACGCCGATCGACCGCGTCCGGGACATCCCGGTCATCCGGTACTCGCACCTCGGCCCGGTCGTCCCGATCCGCGGAAAGCAAGAACACCGCGGCGCGTCGGCGCCGCGCGACCACCGATACCGACGAGGCGCCCGTGCGGCGCACCAGGCGGTGACCAGTCATGGCGAAAGTACTGCGTGATGCCGCCTCGGGCGTCGGAAAGGCGGCCACCGGCACCGCCGACCGGGCGACCGGGGCCGCGAAATCGGCCGGTTCGACGGCCAAGAAGACCGCGGAGCAGGCGAGCCCCGGCGATCTGCTCCGGCAGTCGGCGCAGAATCTCGCCGGAACCCTTGCCCAGCGGGCCGTGTCCGGTCTGTCCGGCGGAGTGTCGGGTGCGGCCGAGCGATTGAACGAATATGCCGAAGGCCAGGGTGGCAACCTGCTCGCGGCGTTGACGGGAGTCGAAAAGCTCTCCGAAGGCGCATCCCCGATGCGGGCGGCCCTGAGCGCGGGAGTGAGCAAGGTCGGACAGTCGTTCAAGGACACCGTGTCCTCGGCCAAGGACGCGCTCACCGGCGGGGGCGGCAAGGGCGGCAAGGGGAAGAAACTCAAACTGGCCAATATCGTCGAGCACATCGATATCGGCGCCGAGGTCGAGCTCGTGTACGACCAGTGGACCCAGTTCGCGGAATTCCCCAAATTCATGAAGAAGCTGGAACAGGTGGAACAGGTCGCCGACGAGAAACTCTCCTGGACCGGGCGCGTGTTCTGGTCGCGGCGGATCTGGGAGTCCACCATCCTCGAACAGGTGCCGTTCGAGCGGATCGTCTGGCGGTCCAAGGGGGCCAAAGGCTATATCGACGGCGCGGTCACCTTCCACGAATTGGGCCCGCATTTCACCCGGGTACTGGTGGTTCTGGAATATCACCCGCAGGGCGTTTTCGAGAAGACGGCCAATATCTGGCGTGCGGCCGGGCGCCGATGCCGCCTGGAACTCAAGCATTTCGAGCGTTATGTCATGACCGAGGCGGTGTTGAGTCCCGACGACGTCGTGGGCTGGCACGGCGAGATCCGTGACGGCGAGGTCGTCGAGGACGACGAGACCGCGCGTCGGCGGGAAGAAGAGGAGAGCGCCGAGGACGAAGGCGCGGAGGAGGAAACCGGCGAGGACGAAGAAGCCGCCGAAGACGAAGGCGAAGAAGAAAACGGCGGAGAAGAAGACGAACTCGACGAGGAGGAGGACGAGGACGAGGACGGCGAGACCGAAGAGGATTCGGCTGAAGACGACACGGCGGACGAGGCCGAACCGGAGCCGGTGCGCCGCCCCGGTGCCCGGCGCCGCACCGCCGCACCACGCCGTTCTCGCGAGAGGCGAGGAGCGCGCACATGACCATAGAACCCGCGGGCGGTGGCGGCAGCGGCGCGGTCGCCCGTCCGAACTCATCCGGCCTGGCCGAGGTCGTCGACACCATCCTGGACAAGGGACTGGTCGTCGACGCGTTCGTCCGGGTGTCCCTGGTCGGTATCGAGCTGGTGACCATCGACGCCCGCGTCGTGGTCGCCAGTGTCGACACGTATCTGCGTTTCGCCGAGGCCGTCAACCGTCTGGAGATCTCCAGTAACGAGCCCAAGGGACTCACCGACCTCGTGGGTGATGTCACCGAGGGCGCGGCCGAACGCAAGACGAAAGGGGCGATCGAAGCGGCGGGGAAGAAGGTGCAGGACTTCCTCGGGGACGTGCAGGACCAGCGCCAGACCTCCCGGGCCTCCAAACGAGGGGAGCGATGATGTCCACCGCGAGCACCGCAACCGAAAGCTCTCAGCGGACCGGGGTATACGTCTACGGCATCGTGACCGCCGATGTGGAGCCGGAACCGCACGCCCAGGGGATCGGTGACCCACCCGCCGACATCGCCGTCGTACGACACGGCGATATCGCCGCCCTGGTCAGTGAGGTCTCACTCGACCGCCCGCTGGGCATGCCCGACGATCTCACCGCGCACGCGCGCCTGCTGGACGGGACGGCGGCCGTCGCCCCCGTGCTACCGCTGCAGTTCGGCGGAGTGGTCACCGATACCGAAGCGGTGGAAAAGGAACTCCTCGCCCCGAACCACGACCAGTTCCGCAGCGCGCTCGACGATCTGGAGGGCCGCGCCCAGTACGTGATCCGCGGACGTTACACCGAGAACACGGTGCTCCAGGAAATCCTGGACGAGAACGCCGACGCGGCACGATTGCGCGCGGAGATCCGCGACAGATCCGAAGACGCCACCCGCAACGAGCGGATCAGGTTGGGCGAGATCGTGAACCAGGAGATCGAGGCCAAACGCGCCGCGGACACCCGCCGGGTGGCGGCCGCGCTGAGCGATCTCGATCCGACCGTGCGGGAGCGTGAGCCCACCCATGAAGAGGAGGCGGTGCACCTCGCCGTGCTGCTCGACCTGTCCCGGGAAGACGATCTGCTACAGGCGCTGAACGAACTCGGCGAGGAATGGGACGGGCGGGTCCGGCTGAACCTGCTCGGGCCGATGGCGCCCTACGATTTCGTCACCGTCGGCGAAGTCCCGGAGTGAAAACATGGGACTGCTGTCGTCGATCGTCCTGTTACCGCTGGCTCCGGTCCGCGGGGTGATCTGGCTGGGTGAAGTGATCGAGGAGCAGGTCGATCGGCAGTGGCGCAGTCCGGCCGCTGTCCGGCGCGATATCGAAGAGATCGAGGAGGCCGCCCGGGCCGGTGAGATCTCCGAGGACGAGCGGGACCGGGCCTTGCGGGAGGTTCTCTCCCGGATCAGGCGTCCGACCCGAGGATCCCCGCCGACCGGTGAGAGGAGAGAGCCACTATGAGCCGCAGGCCGACCACCGAGGACGGCGCAGACGTCGATCCGGATCCGAATGGGCCGCAACCGCTCACCGCCCGGGAGGCCGCGGCGGCGGCGGTCGAGCATCTGACGGAGTTGACATCGAAGCAGGTGGAAGGTGTCACATCCATGGAGCCGCTCGAGGACGGCCGGCTGGTGGAGATCGAGGTACTCGAGGATCACCGCATCCCCTCGTCGGCGGATACGCTGGCGCTCTACGAGGTGGAGGTGGATTTCGACGGGAATCTGCTGGCCTATCGCAGGACCACCCGCTACGCCCGCGGTAGCACCGAGATCGGCGGACGGGGCCGGCGATGACGGTGGTCGGAGGCGGCGGATCGTACGAGCCGCAACCCTACGGCGGCGGGCACCAGTCGACGAACCTCGCCGATATCCTCGAGCGGGTCCTCGACAAGGGTCTGGTGATCGCCGGGGATATCCAGGTGAACCTGCTCGATATCGAATTGCTCACGATCAAACTGCGTTTGGTCGTCGCATCCCTGGAAACCGCCAAAGCGGTGGGCATCGACTGGTGGGAGACCGATCCGTGGCTCAACAGCAAGGCTCGGACCCTGGAGCGACAGGACCGTGACCTCGAACTCGAGAATCGCGAACTACGCGACCGGATAGCCGAACTCGAGGCCGGCCGCCGGGAGGCCGTCGAGGCCCGCCACGAACAGCAGGAGAAGAAGCGGCCGTGACCGGCGATACCGGCGTCTGGCTGTACGCGGTGATCGCGGCCGCGGACGCCGCGTCGGGGTTCGCCGGGCTCACCGGAGTGGCCGGTGAACCCGTCCGCGTCGTGGCCGCGGAACCGCTTGCCGCGCTGGTCGGATCGGTCCCGCTCGCGGTGTTCGGGGCGCAGCCGCTGAGCCGCAACCTGGAAGACCTGGACTGGCTGGCCGCCACAGCACGGGCGCACGACGCGGTGGTATCCGCCGCGGTACGCCGGGCAGCCGCGGCGCCGCTGCGGCTGGCGACCGTTTTCCTCGATGACGCGCGGGTACGCGAACTGCTCCGCGACCGGCAGGCCGATCTGGAGGCGGCTCTGGTCCTGGTCAGCGGTCGCACCGAATGGGGTGTGAAGGTCTACGGCGACCGCGCCGCACTCACCGCGGCAGTCGCCGAGGCCCGGGCCGACGCGACCGCGCCGGGTGCCGGCGCGGCCTACCTCGCCCGCCGTCGCGCTCAGCTGTCCGCTCAGGAGACCGTGGAGGCCGATGCGGCGCGGCGCGCGGAGACCATCCACACCCGGTTGAGCCGCCGGGCCGCGGCCGGTAGACGCCAGCCGACCACCGACCCCGCGCTGAGCGGGCGCAGCGATTGGATGGTGCTCAACGGTACCTATCTGGTGGACGACGACCGCGCCGACGATTTCGCCGCGACTGTGGACGCCCTGAGTGCCGAATTCCCCGGTATCCGGCTCGAACTCACCGGACCGTGGCCGCCGTACTCGTTCGCGGGCGTAGACCGCGAGGCATCGTGAACAGCGTCGACAGCGAGCGCCGGATCGCACTCGTCGACCTGCTGGATCGGGTACTGGCGGGTGGGGTGGTCGTCTCCGGCGACATCAAACTCGCCATCGCCGATGTCGACCTGGTCCAGATCTCGTTGCGGGCCCTGATCTCCTCGATCAGCACCCTGTACGGTCCGGCCCCGGAGCAGCCGCGATGACCGAATTCGACGGGCTGTCACCGCGTATCGACACCGACCCGGAAACAGTGGAACGCGGTCTGGTCACGCTCGTCCTGACCCTGGTGGAACTGCTACGCCAGCTGATGGAACGACAGGCCCTGCGCCGGGTGGACGCCGGTGATCTGAGCGACGACCAGGTCGAACGCATCGGCACCACACTGATGCTGCTGGAACAGCGGATGGACGAGCTCCGCGAACATTTCGGACTCACTCCGGAAGACCTGAACATCGACCTGGGACCGCTCGGTCCGCTGCTGCCCGAGAACCCCTCGGGACGGTGACCGGGAATCCCGATCCCGGACGGAGGCCGGACCCGAAGGGGGGTAATCCGATCGCCGTCGAGGCTGTTCCCGCTTAGAATCCGGTGATGGTCCCCGCTGCCAATCTGCTCGCATTCGTGGCCGCGGCCACGCTCATCGTCGTCGTTCCCGGGCCCGGTGTCCTGTTCACCATCGGGCGTGCGCTCACCCTGGGGCGGCGAGCGGCCCTGATCTCGGTGCTCGGCCATTCACTGGGCGTGCAGATCGCGTTGCTGTTCGTCGCGGTGGGATTGGGCGCGGTACTCGCGGCGTCGGCGACGGCCATGGCGATCGTGAAGGTGGCCGGCGCCCTGTATCTGATCCACCTCGGGGTGCAGGCGTTCCGGGAGCGCAAGGCGTTGCGTGAGGTGCTGGGTTCGCCCGCGCAGCCGGCCAGCGGCCGTCGGGTGTTCCGGCAGAGCGTGCTGGTCGGGGTGACCAACCCCAAGGCGATCGTCTTCTTCGCGGCGGTACTACCGCATTTCACCGACGCGGCATCCGGATCGCTGCCGCTCCAGCTCCTGGTGCTGGGCTCGTTCTTCCTGGTGATCGCATTGGTCAGCGATACCGCGTGGGCCCTCCTCGCGGCCTCGGCCCGTAACTGGTTCGCACGGTCGCCGCAGCGGCTGGAGGCGGTCGGTGGTACGGGGGGAGTGCTGATCGTCGGGCTGGGCGCCTCGGTCGCGGTGGAGCAGGGGTTCTCCGGCCGCTGACCGTACCGCGGCGTTCCCGGCCCGGAGATGAGCCGCGATCAGCAGCTCACGTGCACATCGGCGGCCGAATCGAAGGATACGTGCACGTGGTCGTAATGATTCTGGGTCGGACTGCCGCGATCCTCCATATACGACCAGCCGTTGCCGTCGTTGTACCGCTGTTGCCAGATCACGTAGGACACCCCGAACCGCTCCTTGTTGGCCAGGACGAAGTCGGCGATCGCATCGCCGCGTGCGGCGTCGGAAACCATGAAATCGAGCGCCAGACCGGCACCGTGTTCACCGTCGTACCGGCCGTTGGCGCCGCCGATCTCGGCGATGCCGAAGGTTTTGTCGATCAGGTTACCGACCTGCGCCACATGCGGCTGCGCGCCGGCGAGTTCGGTCGAGCAGGGGATGGCCGGCGGTGCGAGCCGCTTCGCGTATCTGGGCGGCTCCCGCGGCCGATCGACGGCGGCGACCGGCAGCAGACCGCCGGGTGAGTCCGCTGCCGGATCCTGCGCGGCCTTGCCCATACCTGCGGGTATCGCGGGCGAATCGACCGCGGCGGCGGCCGGCGGCGCGGCGGGGCCGGGCCGGGTCGCGACCGACAGAGCGATCACCGCCGTCGCCGCGATCGCACTCCCGGCGAATGGAGCGATCTTCTTGGGGCGGGCCGGTTTGCGGTGTTGACCAGGCATGATGATGACCACTCGTAACGCTCGGCTGACAAGATCACTGTTAGATTACGAAAGGGTCGCGGCAAAGTCACGGCTACTGGCGCACATGGGCCATCGTCGACCGATGTGCACGAACCGCCCGGCCGGGGTGCGCCCGCGGCCCACCTGCGCCCCACCGCGCGCCGCGTCACTGCTATGGTCGGATGCGTTCTGACACGGGGTGCTCCGCGAACGCGGGGCTGAGAACATACCCGAGAACCTGTCCAGGTAATGCTGACGAAGGAATGTCTTGGCTCTACGCGCGCACACCACCGAATCCGGCAGCTTCACCGACCACCTCTGGGATCGGACGAAAACTCTGCGCGGCGCCATCGACGAACTCGAATTCCTGCGCCGCCTCGGCGACGGCACCCTGCCGCTCGGGGCCTTCCGTACCTACGTGGAGCAGGATTCGCTCTATCTCGCCGGCTACTCCAAAGTGCTGGCCCTGCTCGCGGCGAAGGCTCCCGACGCGCAGGCCGCGCAGTTCTGGGCGGGATCGGCCGCGACGGCGGTCGCCGTCGAATCGGCGCTGCACAACGATCTGCTGAGCGACAGCCGGCTCCCCGCGAGGGAAGGGGAGCCGGAACCCTCGACGGCCTGCCTGGGGTATGTCTCCTATCTGATCGCGACCGCCGCGACCGAGTCGTACGCCGTGGGGGCGGCGGCCGCGCTGCCGTGTTTCTGGATCTACGCCGAGGTGGGCCGTGACCTGGCCGCGAGCGCGGCCGAGGTCCTCGCGGCCGATCCCGATCACCCCTACGCGCAATGGGTGTCCACCTACGGTGCCGAGGATTTCCAGGAGTCCGCCGCGTCGGCCCGCGCCTTCGTCGATGCCGCGGCCGAGCTCGCGAGCGACCGGGATCGGGCGGCGATGGTGTCCGCGTTCACCGTCGCCACCCGGTACGAACTCATGTTCTGGGATACCGCCCTGCACCCGCAGCCCTGGCCCGCGTCATGATCGGCGGCCTACGCCGCGCCCTCGCGGTGGCGGTCGCGGTCGTGGCGGCGCTGTCCGCACTCACCGCCTGCGCTCCCGGGCCGGGCGACGGCGAGACCATCCGGTTCGCGCTGGACTGGACCCCGAACACCAACCACACCGGCCTGTTCGTCGCGCAGCAACGCGGATATTTCGCCGACGCCGGTCTCGACGTACAGATCCTGCCGTACAACAACACCGCGGTCGATACGGTCATCGACGCCGGGAATGCCGAATTCGGCGTCAGCACCCATAATTCGTCCACGTTCGCGCGCGCTTCGGGCGCGCATACAGTGTCGGTGCTGGCACCCCTGCAACATTGGGCGACGGGTATCGGAGTGAAGGCCGACCGTGCCGATATCACCCGTCCGAAAGACCTCGACGGCAAGACCTACGCCGGATTCGGCGACCCCGGCGAGGTGGAGGCACTCCAGCAGGTCATCCGCAACGACGGCGGCAGAGGCGAATTCACGACGGTCACCCTCGGCACCTCGGCCTACGAGGCCGTCTACTCGGGCAAGGCCGATTTCACCGTCTCCTACCTCGGGTGGGAGGGTATCGAGGCCGAGCACCACGGCACCCCGATGCGGTACTTCCGCTATACCGATTTCGGTTTTCCCGATGCCTACGCCATCGTCGTCGACGCCAACCAGGACTGGCTGACCGCGAACCCCGACCGCGCCCGGAAATTCGTGCGGGCGTTGCAGCGCGGATACCAGTTCGCCGCGGACGATCCGGACGCGGCCGCCCGCGATCTCCTCGCCGCCAACCCCGGCGCGTTCAACGACGAAGGCCTGGTGTTCGAGAGTCAGCGCATGCTGGCCGATCAGTTCATGAAGGGTCCCGACGGCCGGGTGGGCGCCCAGACCCGGGAGCAGTGGGCAGCCAATTCGGGGTTCCTGTACGAAAAAGGCCTGCTCACCGGGCCCGACGGTAAACCGCTCACCGAGGAACCCGACTGGTCGAGCTATTTCACCGATGAATACCTCGCCACCCCGTAGCGATACCGGGGCCGACAGCCGGATCGCGGTCGTTCGCGATATTTCCGGCCGATCCGCGCGGGCCGGCCGGGCGATACCGTCGGTGGTTACGGTGGCAGTGCTCGTCGTGCTCTGGCAGGCCTATGTAGTGCTCAGCGGAATCCGTCCGCAACTGCTGCCTTCCCCCACCCGGGTCGTGGCGCAGGGGTGGGCACACCGTGCCGAGCTCGCGACCCACGCCACCGCCACCCTTCAGGTGACACTGGCCGGTTTCGCGGTATCGCTGAGCCTGGCCTGGCTGCTGGCCGTTCTGGTCGACTTCTCGCCCTGGCTGCGGCGCGCGTTCGTACCGCTGTTCGTCGCCTCCCAGACCTTGCCGATCATCGCGATAGCGCCGTTGATGATCATCTGGTTCGGCTTCGGGCTGCTCCCCAAGGTCCTCGTCGTCGCCCTGGTCACTTTCTTCCCGATGGCGATCGGGCTGATCGAGGGGTTCGCCGCGGCCGACCGGGAGGCCGGTGCGCTGCTGCGCAGTATGGGCGCATCGGCAGTGCAGGTGTTCCGGTACGTCCGGTTGCCGTCGGCGATACCCCGGTTCTTCACCGCGCTGCGGATCGGGATCACCTACGCCGTGGTCGGCGCCGTATTCGCCGAATACGTCGGTGCCACCGAAGGCCTCGGCATCTATATGAGCCTGCAGAAGAACTCCTTCCGCACCGATCTGGTGCTGGCGGCCGTACTCGTGACCGCGTTCATCAGTATCGCCCTGTACCTGCTGACCTTCGCGATCGAACGTCTCGTCGCACCGTGGTCGCGTGCGGGAGAGCAGGAGCGGGCGTGACCGACGCGCGCGGCGACCGGATCGTCGTCGAGGCCCTCACCAAATCGTTCCCCCGACCCGGCCGGCGCCCCGCCCGGCAGGTTCTCGGCGGGGTGTCGTTCACCGCGCAGCCGGGCGAATTCGTCTCCGTGATCGGTCCGAGCGGCTGCGGTAAGAGCACTGTCTTCAATATGCTGGCCGGCCTGGAGGTACCCGATTCCGGCAGCATCCGTTTCGGCACCGGCGCCGGGGAGCCCACCGCGGCGCACTGCGCCTATATGCCACAGAAGGATCTGCTGTTCCCCTGGCGAACGGTCCTCGACAACACGATCCTGGGCCTGCAGGTGCACGGTGTGGCGAAGGCGGAGGCGCGCCGCCGGGCCCGTCTACTCTTTCCCGCTTTCGGACTGTCCGGTTTCGAGGACGCCCGCCCGTCCCAGCTCTCCGGCGGTATGCGGCAGCGGGCGGCACTGCTGCGGACCGTGGTCCAGGAACGTGAACTGCTCTTGCTCGACGAGCCGTTCGGGGCCCTCGACTCGCTGACCCGCACCGAGATCCAGTCGTGGCTACAGGATGTGTGGCAGCGGTACCGGTGGATGGTGCTGATGATCACCCACGACATCCGTGAGGCCGTGTATCTGTCGGATCGGGTCGTGGTGCTGTCGGCGCGGCCCGCCACGGTGCGTCGTGAGGTGCGGGTCGAGCTGCCCCGGCCCCGGGAACTGTCGATGATCACGGCGCCCGAGTTCGTCGCCGTGGAGCAGGAACTGCTCGAGGTGCTCCATGAAGAGGCGCGCCACGCGCTGGCTCAGCGCGACGCCTGAGTCCTACGCGCGGGCTGCGCTCCGGGGCGCACCGGAATCGCCGCATATCGGACCGTGGCCGGGCGCCGGAAGAATTCCGGCCCGCCGGCGCCGGTTCGGGGAGACAATCGTCGGACCGCCGGAAGGTCCGCGGAATCGTCTCCCGGGCGCACGCACGATCTCCTAGGAGGACCATGTTCGTCCCGCTCACCGTCCCCGATTTCCTCGACCGCGCCGAGACCGTGTACGGCGACCGGGTCGGTATCGTCGACGAACCCGCCCAGCC
>JABFXT010000478.1 GCA_013361595.1 Nocardia sp.
GGTCGACGCGCATACCCATCTCGACGCCTGCGGCGCCACCGACGCGCAGTCGGTGGCGGAGATGGTGGACCGGGCGGCCGCGGCCGGGGTCGGCCGGGTGGTGACCGTCGCCGACGACCTGGACGCGGCGCGCTGGGCGGTCCACGCGGCGAACTGGGACGACCGGGTGTATGCGGCGGTCGCGCTCCATCCGACCCGGGCGAACGCCCTCGACGACGCGGCACGAACCGAGCTGGAGCAGCTGGCGGCCGATCCGCGGGTGGTCGCGGTCGGCGAGACCGGGCTGGACTACTACTGGCCGGGGAAGCTCGAGGGCTGCGCGGATATCGAAACCCAGATCGAGGGTTTCCGCTGGCATATCGACCTGGCCAAGCGGATCGGTAAACCGCTGATGATCCACAACCGGGAGGCCGATCACGATCTGCTGACCGTGCTGCTGGACGAGGGAGCCCCGGAGACGGTGATCTTCCACTGTTTCTCCTCGGACGCGAATATGGCGCTCTCGTGTGTGGCCGAGGGGTATGTGCTGAGCTTTTCCGGGACGTCGAGCTTCAAGAACGCGCACGAGTTGCGGGAGGCGGTGAAGGTGGTGCCCGACGAGCAGTTGCTGTTCGAGACCGATGCGCCGTATCTGACGCCGCACCCGTATCGGGGCGCGCCCAACGAGCCGTACTGCCTGCCCTATACGGTGCGCGCGGTGGCCGGCATCCGTGGTCAGGATCCGGCGGAGCTGGCCGAGATCAGTACCGCGAACGCGCGCCGCGTGTATCGGTTCGGGCGCGGCTGAGTCCTGTTGATCTAGAGTGATGTGAATCACAGATGTGCGATCTGATATCTCATCTACCTGGGGTGCTGCCCCTGAGGTGCGATGTGAAGGATCGGCGGGTCTGTTCGTAGCGGTTGTGGGGCGCCACGGGCGTCGTTATCGTCCTGTGACCGTGTCACCCTTTGCGAGGATCAACTCCTCACGTTCGCCGCTGCTGTACCTGGTCATCGCCGCTGTGCTGCTGACCCTGATCGCCGGTGCCGGCGCCGCGATCGCCACGCACGACTCCGGCGGCGATCGCACGCACTCCGCGCCGGCCCACGCCTCGTATTCGCTGGATATCGACGCGGCCTGAGTCCGGGTCCACACCGGGTTGGTAGGTTCTCCCGGTGTCCGATGCCGAGATGATGGTGCGTGGCCAGGCCGCTCTGCTGGGTCCCGCGCAGGTGCGCGAGCTGGCCGAGCAGTTGGGGGTGCGCCCGACCAAGCAGCTCGGGCAGAATTTCGTGCACGACGCCAATACCGTCCGGCGGATCGTGACCGCGGCCGGTGTCGGGCGGGCGGATACCGTGCTCGAAGTCGGGCCGGGGCTCGGCTCTTTGACATTGGCCCTGCTGGATGTGGTGGACGCGGTTCTCGCGGTGGAGATCGACCCGGTGCTGGCCGGGCAGTTACCCGCGACGGTCCAGGAACGGGCCGGAGCGCTGGCCGCACGGCTGACCGTGATCCCGGGTGATGCGTTGCGGATCGGAACGGACGCGGTCTCGGTGGCGCCCACCGCACTGGTCGCGAATCTGCCGTACAACGTCGCCGTACCGGTTCTGCTGCATCTGCTCGCCGAATTCCCGAGTATCGCGACCGCGTTGGTAATGGTGCAGGCGGAGGTGGCCGACCGGCTCGCGGCCGATCCGGGCAGCCGGGTGTACGGGGTGCCGAGTGTGAAAGCGGGCTTCTACGGCACCGTGCGCAAAGCGGGGGCGGTGGGTCGTCAGGTGTTCTGGCCGGTACCGCAGGTGGAATCCGGACTGGTTCGTATCGATCGGTTCACCGAACCGCCGTGGCCGGTGGACGCGGCGCATCGACGGCGCGTTTTCGAAGTGGTCGACCTGGCATTCGCGCAGCGCCGGAAAACGCTGCGGGCCGCTCTGGCCGGTTGGGCGGGAAGCCCCGCGGAGGCCGAGCGGCGGCTGCTCGCCGCCGGTATCGCGCCGACCGCCCGCGGGGAGACTCTGGATACCGCGGCGTTCGTCCGTCTCGCCGCGCAGTCCTGAATCGGTTCAACCGGCGATCGCGTAGCCCGCTTCGTCCACCGCGGCCGCGATATCGGCATCGGCAATGGGGGCGCTGCCCTCGACGACGACCCGGCCGGACGCGAGGTCCACATCGACGCTGGTGACACCGTCGATCTTGCCGATCTCGGTCCGCACCGACTGGACGCAATGTCCGCAGGTCATGCCGGTGACGGTGTAGGTGCTGGTCGTGGCCATGGCGTCTCCTTCGTACTCGATCCCGTTCGGGAAGGTCTCGTCAATATACCCCCGGGGGGTAGTTTGGGCAACGGGTTGCCCGGTGTGACGTAGGTCCGGCCGGGCTGCTCGCGCATTCGCCTGCGGCCGTGCGCGGGCGAACGATGGGCTTCGCCCAGCTGCGCCTACTAGGCTGTTTCATCGTGCTGTCCGTTGTGCCCAGTCCCGTCACCGTGCGGGCTCCCTCGAAGGTGAACCTCCATCTGGGAGTAGGTGACCTGCGCGCCGACGGCTACCACGAGCTCACCACCGTTTTCCAGGCGCTCTCACTCGCCGACGACCTGGAGATCATCCCCGCCAACTCGCTGACCCTGCGGGTCACCGGGGAAGGCGCCGCCGAAGTACCCACCGACCGGACCAACCTGGTGTGGAAGGCAGCGGTCCGGCTGGCCCAATTGGCCGGGCGCCCGCCGCTGGTGGAGATCGCGATCGACAAGGGCATCCCGGTGGCCGGGGGTATGGCCGGCGGTAGCGCCGACGCGGCCGCCGCCCTGGTCGGGCTGAACGAACTGTGGGAACTCGGGATGAACCGCGACGAACTCGCCGCCGTCGGCGCCGAACTCGGTAGCGATGTGCCCTTCGCGCTGCACGGCGGAACCGCACTGGGGACCGGGCGCGGCGAACGTCTGCTACCGGTACTGTCCCGCAACGTTTTCCACTGGGTGCTGGCACTGGCCAAGGGGGGCCTGTCCACCCCGGAGGTCTTCACCGAACTCGACCGCCTGCGGGTCCAGGGCGAACCGCCCCGGCTCGGTGAACCCCAAGAGCTCATGCAGGCGCTGGCGTCGGGCGACGCGCGACAGCTCGCGCCGCTGCTCGGCAACGATCTACAGGCGGCCGCGGTGTCGCTGCGCCCGGATCTGCGCCGCACCCTGCGCGCGGGTGTGGAGGCCGGCGCGCTGGCCGGCCTGGTCTCCGGTTCCGGTCCGACCTGTGCGTTCCTGTGCG
>JABFXT010000014.1 GCA_013361595.1 Nocardia sp.
TATCGCTGCCGGTTCGCACGTGGGAGCCGACCACGGTCCGGTGTTTGTTCACCCCGTCGTAGTTCACGAACACGCTGGATGCTCCGTTGTTGCTGTGCTCGCCGATGGTGGCGTCGCCTATATAGGTCAGATGCGGGACCTTGGTGTGCCGGCCGATATCGACGTTCTTGGTCTCGACGAAGGCGCCGATCTTGCCGGACTCGCCCAGCACCGTGCCCGGCCGCAGATAACCGAACGGCCCGACCGTCGCCTTCGGACCGATCGTGGCGGCCTCCCCGTGCGTCCGGATCACCCGGGCACCGTCGCCGACCACCATGTTCGTGAGCGTGGAATCCGGTCCGATCTCGGCGTCCTCGCCGATCACCGTGGTCCCCAGCAACTGGACCCCCGGGCGCACCACAGTGTCGCGGCCGATCCGGACATCGGTATCGATCCAGGTGGTGGCCGGATCCATGATGGTCACCCCGGCACGCATATGCCGCTCCAGGATGTAGCGGTTGAGCGTATGGGCCGCGGCAGCCAGCTGCACCCGGTCGTTCACCCCGGTGACCTTGGCCGAATCGACCAGCCGGGCGCCCTGCACCGGGTATCCCGCTTCGCGGGCCAGCTTCAGAACATCGGTGAGATAGAGCTCGTGCTGCGCGTTGGCGGTCGACAACCGGCCGAGCATGGTGCGCAGCACCGCGGCATCGAAGGCGTACACACCGGAATTGACCTCGCGGATGGCGGCCTGCTCGGGAGTCGCGTCGGCATGCTCGACGATCTCGGCGACCTCGCCGTCGGCGTCACGCACGATCCGGCCGTAACCGTTCGGATCGTCGGGTACGAAGGTGAGCACCGTGACGGCGGGACGTTCCGGATAGCTGCGATGCTCGTCGAGCAGGGCGGACAGGGTATGCCCGTCCAGCAGCGGGACGTCACCGGAGGTGACGATCACATCGCCGGTGAACTCGGTGGGCAACGCGGTGAGCCCGATCTGCACGGCGTGCCCGGTCCCGAGCTGGTGCTCCTGGACGACCGGCACGATCTGCCGGTGGAGCTCCGCGGCCACCGCGGCCGCGGCGGCACCCACCTGCTCACGATCGTGGCCCACCACGGTGACCAGGTGGTGCGGGTCGATGGAATCGGCCGCGTGCAACGCGTGCGCCAGCATGCTGCGCCCGGCCAGCGGATGCAGCACCTTGGGGGTCTTCGACCGCATTCTCGTACCGGCACCTGCGGCTAGCACGATGACGGCGGTCTGCTCCTGCATGAATCTCCCTCGGGCCGACGATGGTCATCGTGCACGCGAGCTGCTCCGCCGCCAGGACTCGAACCTGAACTATCTGAACCAAAATCAGAGGTGCTGCCATTACACTACGGCGGACTGTCACACCGGTAGGTACCCGAATCCCACCGCTGTGCCCCGGCACGGCAACGATACTCGCATGCCACCCCGGGATACGTCGAACCGTAGTGGTGGCGACACGCCAGCAGGCAGCACGATGCCTGCCTTCCGTGGTCGGCGGGCTACCGGCGCCGCCCGGGTGACCCCGGCCGCCGCGGGTCTGGGACAGTTGACTCGATGGTTCTGGTCGCAGGTCCGGCTCCGGCCCCCGCGACCCCGATAACCAGGGAGGCGGGAAACGTGTCGTCGGGAGAACCGAGAACAACCGAGGAGTTACGGGCCGCCGGTTACACCGAAGAGGTCGCCGAACAGGTCCCCGCGGCCAGACAGCGGATGACCGGCACCCAACGGCGCCGGCAGTTGATCGAAATCGGCCGCGCCCTGTTCGCCGAACGCGGATACGACGCCACCTCCATCGAGGAGATCGCGCAACGCGCCCTGGTTTCCAAGCCCGTCGTCTACGAACACTTCGGCGGTAAGGAAGGGCTCTACGCCGTCGTCGTCGACCGCGAGATGTCGATGCTGCTGGACATGATCACTTCCTCCCTCACCAACAACAGGTCGCGCGTCCGGCTCGAACAGGTGGCCCTCGCACTCCTCACCTATATCGAGCAGCGCACCGACGGATTCCGCATCCTGGTACGCGACCAGCCGGTGTCCTCCACCGACGGCCGCTATTCGAGTCTGCTCAACGAAGCGGTCAACCAGGTGGCCCATCTGCTCGCCGGCGATTTCGAACGACGCGACCTCGACACCAGCCTCGCCACCCTCTACGCGCAAGCACTGGTCGGCATGGTGGCCACCACCGCCACCTGGTGGCTGGATGTGCGCACCCCGTCCAAAGAAGTGGTGGCCGCGCACCTGGTGAACCTGTGCTGGAACGGTTTGAGCCATCTAGAGGCCGATCCCCAGCTCAGCTCGGAATGGCCTGCCGTGACCGGCCCGCCCCCGGCGAACTCCCCGGGCGGGCAGCGCAGTTCGCGCAACCGCGAATGAACTACCGGCGAACTCGGGCGGCCGGTGAATCGAGAGACGCAGCGAACACGGATGGTACGGTTCACCCATCCTCTGGGTGCTGTTCGGGCGGTAAGTCGGTCTACTTCGACAATGTCGGTCTACTTCAGGATGGCTGGTTATTGGGATGACAGGCGGAAGTGATGGCTAGGCAAGCGCGCGCGGAGATCACTCGCGATTCCGTTCTGGCGGGCGCTGCCGACGTCTTTCTGCGCTTGGGCTACGCCAATGCGAGCCTCAGCGAGATCATCGCGCAGTCCAACGTGACCAAGGGCGCCTTGTACTTTCACTTCGGGTCCAAGGAAGAACTGGCCCGCGCCGTGGTCGACCAGGGCAACGAACGCCTCGTCGCCTCCTGCAAAGGGTTCTTCGACTCCCGGGTCCCCGCCCTCGAAGCCGCGATCGGTATCACCTACGTCGTCGCCGATCTCTCGATGAACGACCCGATGGTGGGCGCCATGCTCAAACTCACCCACCAGATCGGCGACTACCGCGGCGCCAACGGCGACAACATCGCCAAAACCTGGGGCGACACCTACCGCCTCCTCGCGGAACGCGCGATCGCCCAAGGCGACCTGCTACCCGACCTCGACTCCGAGACCATCGGCCTCCTGCTGTACGGGCTCACCACCGGAATCCACATCGTGGCAGTCGGCACGGAATCGGTCGACCAGATGGCCTCGCGAATGGAACGAGCCTGGTACTTCCTCCTCCCCTCGGTAGTCCCCGACGACAAGGTGTCGTACTTCCGCGAATTCGCCGCCCGCCGCCTCCGCCGCTACGTGCCGTAATTTTGGCGGCGCCTGCGGCGCCGCGGGGCAGGGTTTATTTGCGGC
>JABFXT010000046.1 GCA_013361595.1 Nocardia sp.
CAGCCGCCGCACCAGATCGCCGGTGCGATACATCCGCGCGCCGGGCCGGTACGGGTTGCCGACAAAACGTTCCGCGGTACCGGCCGGGCGCCCGATGTACCCACGCGCCAGCTGCGCGCCGGACAGGTACAGCTCACCGACCACACCGTCGGGTACGACCCGCAGCCGGGAGTCGAGGACGTAACCGGTGGTGCCCGCGGTGGGGGTACCGATCACCGGTACGGCACTCGTCGCACCGACCTCGGCGACAACGGCTTCGACCGTTGTCTCGGTCGGGCCGTAACAGTTGTGGACGGCGGTTCCCGACAGCGCGCCGAGTTGCCGCCACAGCGGTACGCCGATCGCCTCGCCACCGAGCGCGAGAACCGCCAGCGGGACGTTCCCGTGTTCGTCGACCAGGCCGGCCACCGCCAGTTGGGCGAACATCGACGGTGTCGTATCGATCATGTCCAGCTCGTAGCGCCGGATTCCGGCGACCAACCCGGCCGCGTCACGCATCTCCCCGGGCCCGAACAAATGGTTGGCGTGGCCGTCGAACAGGCCGATCAAGGGCTGCCACGACGCGTCGAAGCTCAGCGACCAGGCGTGGGCGATCCGTAACGGCCGACCCAGCCGCGCCGTGGCCGGCCGGTACACCCGCTCGCGGTGATCGGCGAAGTAGGCGGCGAGCGCCTCGTGGGTCCCCACCACGCCCTTGGGTTCACCGGTGGAACCGGAGGTGAAGATCAGATACGCGCGCTGCCGGGGACGCACCGGCACGGGTAGATCTGTCCGGCTGTGGTCGGTCGCCGCCGCGACACCCATCTCCAGGACAGATGGGAGGTCGGCGATCTCGCCGAGAACACCGGCTTCGGCGTCGGCCAGGATCAGACTCGGCCGGGCCTGCCGGAGGATGGATTCGATCCGCGCGGCGGGCTGCTCGAGGTCGAGCGGCACGTACGCGGCACCCGCGGCGAGCACTCCCAGCACGGCGACGACGGATTCGGCCGAGCGCGCAAGGGCCAGTGCCACTACGTCCTCGGCGCCGACGCCACGATCGACCAGTGCCGCGGCTACCCGGTAGGCGGCATCGGACAGCTCCCGATAGGTGAACCGCCGCTCCGCCGTACTCAACGCGAGCGCGTCCGGAGTGGCCGCCACCTGCCGTGCGAACAGTTGCGCCACTCCCACGTCGAGGACATCGGCGGCCGGCGTGGCCGGTTCACGCGGCTGTTCACCGGGTAGGAGTACATCCAGTGCGGCGGCGCCGGTCTCCTCGAGATCGGGTAACCGGCGCAGCACCTGGGCCAGCCGTTCGGGCAGATCCGCCGCCGACAGATGGCCCAGCAGGGCGGGGACGGCCTCCACCGCCAGCGTGAGTTCGCCGTCGAGCAGGTACGAGACCACCGCCAGCGGATAGTGTGTGAGACCCTGCGATTCGATCACGGTGCACTGCGCGCCGTCGGTGAGAGTGACCGGCCGCAGCACATCGCCCACCGGGACGTTCTCGAAGACGAACAGCGTGTCGAACAGACCGCCGCGCCCGGCCGCCCGCTGGATCGCGGACAGACTCAGATACCCGGCGTCCCGCATCGCGACCGCTTCCCGCTGGATACGGCGGCAGGTGTCGACAACCCCCGATGCCGCGCCGGCCCCGGTGTCGAGCCGAACGCGTACGGGGATGGTGTTGATGAACAGACCGATCATCGTCTCCACCCCGGTCAGCTCGTCGGGGCGCCCGGAGACGGTGGTACCGAACACGAGGTCGTCCCGGTCGGTGAGGCGGCCCAGGACCACCGACCAGGCGTACTGGACGGCGGTGTTCAGCGTGAGTCCGGCGGACCCGGCCCAGGCGCGCAGTCGCGCGGTCTCGTCGCTGTTCAGCCGCAGCACATGGGTTTCGGGCACGATCGTGTTGATCGCCGAATCCGCGCGGTCGCCGAGGATCAGCGGTTCGGCGCCGGCCAGGTATTCGGTCCATTTACCGAGATCGGCGGCGCTGTCGCGAGCGGCGAGCCAGCCGATGTAATCCCGGTACGGGCGTGGCGCGGGCAATCCGGCGGCCGATCCCCCGGCCTGGTAGATCGCGTACATCTCGCGGAAGAACACGCCCAGCGACCAACCGTCCATGAGCAGATGGTGCGCGGTCAGGATCATCCGGTGTGAGCCGTCGGGAAGAGTTACGAACACCACCCGCAGCGCGGGTCCGCGCGCCAGATCGAAGCCGGTACGCGCCTCCGATTCGGACAGTGCCGCGTATTCGTGCGGATCGGCGCCACGCTCGAACCAGGGCAGGGTCACCGAACTCGGCACGATCTGTACGGGTTTGGGCAGGTCCTGATCCCAGAACGCGGCGCGCAGGTTGGGATGGCGGCGCAGGATCTCCTCGATACTGCGCCGCAGCAGGTCACCATCCACCGGACCGGTGATCTCCAGCGCGAACTGCATGGTGTAGAGATCCTCCGGGCCGGCCAGCCGAGCCAGGGAGAAGAGCCCTTCCTGGAGCGGGCTCAGGGCGAGGACATCCTCGATTTCGGGCATCGAATCCTCTTCGGCCACGGGTGTCTTCGTCTTCTCCGTCATGAAGGCGACTCCTCAGCCGTTGTTCCAGGAGCCTGATCTCGCGCAGGCTCACTCACGCTAGCGACTTAGGTTAGCCTATGCAAAACCCAACTGTCAGGTATTCCCAGGCCGGCGAAGACCGCGGCGGCGCCGATTCTCTACTATCAACGTCCTATAAATTACGGTAGCCTTACCTAACTCATCAGGCGCTGGGTGTAGCGATGAACGGTTCGCCGGGCCGCTCTGACGAGCCGAGTTCGCTGCCCCGCCGCCTGTCACCGAGCGAGCAGATGATCGTGGAGGAGCACTATGCCAACCGGACCGCGTTGGATCAGACAGTTTCACAAGCCGACCGCCCCCGGCCACCCACCGCTGCTGATATTTCCGCACGCGGGCGCGGGCGCCTCGGCCTATCGCGCCTTCTCCAAAGCCTGCAGCTCGCACTACGACGTCGTCGTATTCCAGTACCCCGGCCGACAGGATCGAATTCACGAACCCGCCCTGGCCACCCTCCCGGAAATCGCCGCGGGCGCATTCGCCGAATTCCGTGATTCCGACAGCTACCGCGGTGTGCCCATCACCACATTCGGCCACAGCATGGGCGCGATGATCTCCTTCGAGTTCATCCGGCTCGCCGAGGCGGCCGGGACGCCGATCCGGCAGGCGTATATATCCGCCGCCGTCGCGCCGCATATCGCGGATACCAAACCGCCGACACCCAAAGAGGACGACGCCCTGCTGGACCATCTCGCCCGCCTCGAAGGCACCACCGGAGACGTGATGGCCAATCGGGAACTCATGCGAATGACGCTGCCCGTCGTCAAACAGGACCATCTCGCGTCCGAGAAATATTCCTGCGGGGACGATATCCGGATTTCGGCGCCGATCCACGTGATCGGCGGGGACAACGATCCGATCGTTTCGCCGGCCGAACTCAACGGCTGGCGCAAGCACAGCGCGGAGGTCGAGGTCACCGTATTCGAAGGCGGGCATTTCTATCTCAACGACCATATCGCCGATCTGGCCGAATTGATCGCGCCCGCAGCCTGATCCGCCGACATCTGACGAGGACAACAAATGACAGCGACGGCCGGACCGGACCGCGATCACACAGTAATCTCCGGAATGGCTGTGGAGGCCCCCGGCGGAATCGAAACCCTCGGCTCGTACTGGTCGGCTCTCGTGAATTCACGTGAACTGATCAGCCCATTTCCGCGAGACCGGGACTGGCCGATCGAGGAATTGCTCTCACTGGGACAGATCGAGGGCTGGGGCCAAGTCAGCGACGCGGGCGGATTCCTCGATCGGGTCGCGGAATTCGATCCGTCGCTCTTCGGGATCTCACAGCGCGAAGCCCTGGCTTCGGACCCCCAGCAGCGTGTGGGTCTGCGCGTCGCGTGGCGTGCGCTGGAGAACGCCGGCATGAACCCCGGTGAACTCGACGGTGCGGACGCGGGATGTTTCATCGGCGCCTCCCCGATGGAGTACGGGCCCAGCCCGAGCGGCATCAACGAGCACAGCGGTTTCCGCACAGTGGGTGCGGGACAGCTCGGTGTGGCCGGGCGAATCTCACACTCCCTGGGACTGACCGGCCCCTCGATGTGTGTCGATTCGGCCTGTGCCTCGTCGCTCACCGCCCTGCACCTGGCGGTTTCCGCAGTCCGCAACGGTGAATGCGAATGGGCTGTCGCCGGAGCGGTCTGCGTGATGAGCTCCCCGATGGCGTTCTACGAGTTCGCCAAGAACGGCGCGCTCGCCCCGGACGGGCACTGCCGGGCCTACTCCGAGGACGCGGCCGGAACGCTGTGGGGCGAGGGCGCCGTGGCCCTGCTGATCGAACCCGAATCCAGGGCCAGGCGACTGGGCCATCCGATCTACGGCCGGGTCCTGGCCAGCCACACCAACCACAACGGCAAAGGCCGCCCGATCCTGGTGCCGCGCGCGGACGCCCAGGAGAAGCTGGTCAGGCGGACCGTCGCGCTGTCCGGTATCGATCCGGCCGATATCGGCATGATCGAAGGCCACGGCACCGCCACCCGGGCGGGCGACGTAGCCGAACTCACCGCGCTGCAGAACACCTACGGCACCGCGGGCGGGGATCCGGTGCTGGGTTCGGTGAAATCCAATGCCGGGCACGCCCAGGCAGCCGCCGGCATGCTCGGGCTCGCGAAACTGCTGCTCGCCGGCCGGCACGGCGAGATCCCGCCGACCCTCTACGCCGACAAGCCCACCAGCAAAGTCGACTGGAACCGGTCGAGCCTTCGGTTGGCCACCACCGTGGAGCCCTGGAAGCCGAAGGACGGCGTGCGCTACGGTGCCGTCTCCTCGTTCGGCGCGGGGGGCGCCAATGCCCACGCCGTCATCGCCATTCCCCCGCACGAGGAGAACGACCATTTCTGAGTACCAGCTCCCCGACGGGACCGTTCCGGTTCTCCTGTCGGCACCCACTCCCGCACTGCTGGCCGCGGAGGCCCGCGCCCTGCTCACCTATCTCGACACCCGCCCGGACGTCCCGGTCCGGCGAGTCGCGGAGATGCTGTTCCGCACTCGGGTAGCTCGGCGATATCGCGCACTCGCCATGGTCACCGATACCGCCGGGCTGATCGAGGCGCTACGTGCCGTCGCCGCGGACAGCGAGCATCCCCGGGTCGTCCGCTCCGGCGCCACCACGGCCGGGCGCGGTATCGCGTTCGTCTTTCCCGGCCAGGGCGGACAGCGTCCCGGAATGGGCCGGCTGTTCTACGACCGGATTCCCGCGTTCCGCGCGGAAGTGGATCGCTGCGACGACGTCTTCCGCGAACTGTTCGACGAATCTCCGCTGGACTACCTGCTCGACGAGAACGCCCCTGCCGACGACAGCGCCCATATCGTGCAGCCGGCCCTGTTCGTACAGATGGCCGGACTGGCCGCCGCGTGGCGGTCGGCCGGTGTGGAACCGGCGGCCGTGCTCGGGCACAGCCAGGGCGAGATCGCCGCGGCCTACGTCGCCGGGCTGATGACGCTGCCGGACGCCGCCCTCGTCGTCGGCACCCGGGCCCGTGCGGTCGACACCATCTCCTCCGACGACTACGCCATGGCGGTGATCGCGGCCGATCGCGAAACCTGTGAAGAGCTGCTGGCCCGGCGTTCGGGCTGGGCGCAGGTCTCGGTGGTGAATTCGCCGCATATGGTCGCGCTGTCGGGTGAACGCGGTACCGTCGCCGAGGTCGTGGACGCCTGCACCGAGCAGGGCATCTTCGCCCGAGTGATCCGGGTCCGGTACCCGGCGCACACCAGCATGGTCAACGATTTCCGCGACGCCATCCACGACGCCGTGCAGAACGGGCTGGCGAACCAGTACTTCGCGAGCGGGGAGATCGCCTGCATCGGGGCGACGCTGGGCGCCGAGATCACCCCCGACCTGCCGATCGGCGACTACTGGTTCTGGAACCTGCGCAACCCCGTGCGTTTCGACAAGGCGGTCGCGGCCGCCACGGCCCGCGAGATCGGCACCTTCGTCGAAATCGCCGAGCACCCCACCCTGCAACTGGCGATCCAGGAGAATCTGGCCGCGCTGGACGCGCCGGATACCCGGGTGGTCGGCAGTTCGAACCGGACCGCCACCGATCTGGGCGAGTTCACCCGCAACCTGGCGGTTCTGGCCGTCGACGAACCGGATTTCCGGTGGGCGAGCCTGCGGGTCGGCGCGGACACTCCACCCGCGTTGCCCCTGCCGGACTTCCCGCACGCCCGGATGAACGAGGTGCGGTTGTGGTTGCCCTACAACACCGACGCTCCCTCCCGGAGCAGCGCGGTAGCGCCTCCGGCGGCCGAACCGGCGCAGCGGGATTCCGGGGCCGCCCCCGCGCAACTGATCGTCGAACACTGGACCCGGCTGACCCGGCGGAAAATGGCCGCACCCCGCCGGCTGGGCATCATCGATCACACCGGCAGGCGAGCCGAATTGGTGACCCGGCTCTGCGCCGAGGCCGCGGATCACGGGGCCGAGGCACAGGTCGTCGACCCCGCGAGCGGGCCGGTCACCGGCGATATCGACACCCTCGTGGTGCTGCTGCCGGAGTATCCGGAGTCGACCGCCGAAGCGGCCGCGGACGCCACTGCGGAGTTCTTCGGCACTCGCCGATGGTGGCCGGGCCTGTCCGACGGCGTAACCAGCTGCTGGCTGGTGACCACCGGCGGTGAGTCGGTCCGCGCCGACGATCCGGCACCGCACCCGGTTCCCGCTGCCGCCAGTGCCGGGTTCCGTTGCACCGGTACCGAATTCCCCGGCATCACCTTCGCGCACCTGGACCTCGCGCCCGGCGCGGTCGCGGCCGGGCCGGTCCTGACGGCACTGCACACCGCCGGCGAAACGGAACTCGCTCTACGGGACGGCGGGCTGTACGCGAAACGCCTGCGCACCGGCGAACCGGGCGTGGCACCGAAAGCCCCGGCGAATATCCTCATCACCGGCGGTACCGGCAGCCTGGGCCTGCGCATCTGCGAACATTTCGTGCGCGCCGGCGCCGCCCACATCACCCTGGTGAGCAGGTCCGGCGAGAGCGCGGAGGTCACCGCGGCGCTGCGGCCACTCCGGCAGACCGCCACCCGTATCCGGGTCAGCACCTGCGATATCGGCGATCCGGCCGCGGTGGCAGTACTGGCCGAGGAACTCCGCGACGTACCGCCGGATCTCGTGCTGCATGCCGCTGCCGACTACGCGGGCCTGTCCGAGCTCGAACTCGAGGCGATCACCACCGAACAGGTTCAGCGGGTACTTCGCGGGAAGACCATCGGTGTCGAGAACCTGCTGGGCGCGTTACCCCTGGCCCGGGACTGCCGGATCGTGCTCTTCTCCTCCCTCGCGGCCACTCTCGGTGGCCGCGGCAAGATCATCTACGCGGCCGCCAACCGGATGCTCGACGCGTACGCCCACCGGGCCCGGGCCGACGGGTACGACTGTGTTTCGGTCCAGTGGGGGCAGTGGGCGGATTACCGGGGGCAGGACGCCACCGATACCGCACAGCTGGCCGCGGTGGGTTACCTCCCGATGAGTTCGGCCGATGCCATCGCCCTCGGGCTCGGCGGGTTGCGGGAGAACGCGGTCGTCGCCGCTTTCGATTGGGACCGCGGGCGATCGGTACTCGACGCCTACGGTTACGGGCCGGTGCTCGCCGAGCTGCGGACGCCCACGGCGGCGACCGCGGCAGTGACAACGGCCCCGCCGGCGACGTCCACCGCGACCGATTCGGCGGATATCGGGAGCCGAGTGGTCGAGGTACTCGGCGAGGTGCTCGGCGCCGACGACATCGACAGCCTCGATACGACCCGGCCGCTGGTGGCGCTCGGACTCGACTCCCTACAGGCTCTGGAGCTCCGCCGCCGGATCGACCGCGAGTACGGCTACGAACTACCGGTCTCCGATCTACTCGGTGGCGCGACCGTCGACACCATCGTGACCGACCTCGGCGCGCATGCCGAGACCGCACCGCGCCGGGTAGCCGTCACCGCGCGCGGACCCGAGGTGACGAGGACCTCGGCGATCCGTCCGGTGTCCGGCCCCGCCCGGCCCACCGAACCCGCCGAGATCGCCGCACTCGCCCGGCGGACCGCCGAACAGGCGGTCCCCGACGATCTCGATATCCACCGGCTCCGGACCGCGCGCCGCGATCTGGACATCACCGGTATGCGCGCCATGCTGAGCACACTGGCACCGGCGTTGGACGACGGCGAGTTCCATACCGCCGACGAGATCGCCGCCACGGTGCAGTTCGCCGAACGGCATCACTGGCTGTTACGCCGCTGGCTCCAGGAACTGACCGGCGAGGGCTGCCTGGAATACGACCCCGAACGCGGATACCGCTCGGCGGGCGCGGTGCCGGAGCCGAGTTCGGCCGACCTGCAACGCATCTGCGCCGATCTGGGGTATTCGCCGGAGTTCGCCGATTTCCTGCGGAATTCGGCCGAGAACCTCACGGGTCTGGCCCAGGATCGGGTGCGTGTCCAGGAATTACTGTTCCCCGGCGGCGATATGCTCACCGCGGAGAAGGCCTACCGCGAGAACACCATCAGCCGCTACCTCAATCTGGCCGCCCGGGAGGCGGTGGCCGGGGTCACCGCGCGTATCGCCGCCGACCGCGCGCCGGTACGCATCCTGGAACTCGGCGCCGGCATCGGCGGCACCACCGACGAGGTGATCTCGGGTCTCCCGGGGCTGCCGGTGGACTACCACTTCACCGATCTGTCGGCCTTCTTCCTCAATGCCGCCCGGGACCGTTTCGCGGACAATCCTCGGATGCGCTACGGGATCGTGGACATGAACAAAGACCTGCGCGGATCCACAGAACGCTACGACATTGTGATCGGCGCGAATGTTCTGCACAACGCGCTGCACATCGGCGAGATGCTGCGCGATCTGCGCGATCTGCTGGAGCCCGGTGGCGCGGTGGTCTTCGTCGAAGCTTGTAAGGCCAACTATCCGCTGCTGACCTCGATGAAGTTCCTGATGTCCGCCGCCCCCGGTGGCACTCACCCGGGGAAGGAGGACATCCGGCAGGGCGCGCGTATCTTCCTCACCGAGGACGAATGGTGCGAACAATTGCGCGGCGCCGGCTTCACGCCCCTGCTGGTACTTCCCGAACGGGAGCATCCGATGTTCCTGCTCGACCAGCGAGTGTTCGCCGCCATTCGCGATTAGGAACCGCTGATGGTTCGGGGGGCCCGCTGGGGCCCACCGAACCATCGGGCACCGGACGCAGACGGTCTATCCGATCCGAAACCGCCACTGAGTTCGGGAATTGTTCTGTGAGGTAACGACCCTCGCCGTAGGTGTGCGGCCGGCCGGGTATCGCCTCACGCCGGGAAGTGGCGGGAACCGACCAGGTCGGAGCCCGGCCGCCGTGGGCGACCGCGGGCACCGCAGCGGGGCACCGCGCTCGAAAGCGGAACCCTCTGCGCGACCGATCTCTCAGCGCGCGGCGGAACTCCCCCGCACCCGGCCGGCGATCGAACGGGCCCGATCCGGTTCCGGTCCCAGAATGCGATCCGACAACTGCCCCAGGCAACTGAGGTTCGGGAACCCCGGTCCCTGCGCCAGACCGGCAAGGTTCGGGAGGTAGAGCTTGGTGTCCAGACCCGAGACCGCCAGGTCGTATCCGATCGACGATTCCAGGCGGCGCTGGGTGATCGGACCGCCGAGCGCCAGCTCCACCAGGTCGGCGGCATCGGTATCGAACATGTCCATGAACCACAGCGGCTGGCCACCGGTGGCGTCCACCACCAGGTCGAAGGTGTGCACCCGGTCTGCCCGGTTCTCGTTACGCAGAGTGAGGGCGACGCCCCCGTCCTGATCCGCCACCTGCACGACGCGCCCCTGCAGATGATGCACTCGGGCATCGCCGAGCAGGTTCTCCTGCACCCGCACCGAGAAGACGCCGCGGTCGGTGCGGCGGACGACATCGCGACGTTCCTCGATACTCAGTCCGCGCCATTTGGCCGGATCACTGAACAGCGAGTTCTCGAAATAGCTTTCGCCCCGGGTGTAGATCGTGGCCGCCGGCGAGATCACCGAGACCGTGAGTACATCGTGGCGGACCAGTTCGTCCATGGCCGAGCCGGCGGTCTCCCCGCCCCCGATGACCGCGGCCCGCGACGAGACCGGCAGTTGCCGGCGCCCGACCAGATCCCAGAAGTCGGCGATACTCAGCATCTTCGGATGATCGGCCAGCGCCCGGCGGCTGTTGCCGGGTCCGGTGATCATCAATCGTTCGGCGTCGATATCGGTGGCGAGCCCGTCGGCGTCCACTACCGACACCACCCAGCCGTCGGCCCCCGCCGATACTTTGCGTACCGCACCGGCGACCAGTTCGACATCGGTCTTGTCGGCGACCCACTGCAGGTATTTGGCCCAGAGATGATGCTGAGGGCTGGGCCGGCCGCGGTCGACCCATTCGGCGTAGGTGCCGCGCTCCACCATGAACGATGTCCAGCTGAAGGCCAGCATGGCTACGTCGATCTCCCGATTGCGGTGCCGGGCCCACACCGAGTGGTAGGGGAAACCGATATCTTTCTCCGGACTGGTTCCCAGCCGGTGCTGACCGTTGGTCCAGCCACCGCTGGGCAGCCAATTACCGCCCACGGCATGCGCTTCCACCACGATCACCTGCGGTGCGGGGAGACCGAGTTGGCGCAATACGTGTGCTTTCGCCGCGATCGCCATGGCTTTCGGGCCCGCACCCAGCACCAGAAGTCTGTCCACCGGTTCTCCCATCTCCATCACTCCCATGCCGCCGAGCCGGACACTCGGCCGCGGCCGGAAGCACCTCGCACTCCGGACAA
>JABFXT010000456.1 GCA_013361595.1 Nocardia sp.
GGCAGGGCATTCGGCGCCTGCGCGGCCGCGCGTACTCGGGCGTCGGGGTCTTGGTGGGCGGGCAGATGCAGCTCCGGCCGGCCGGCCGCCCGCAGCTCGTCGTTCAGCGCGGCCAGCAGTGTGAGTGCCTTCGTCTCATCCGGGTCGCTGTGCACCGTGATCACCTGCACCGCGTTTCCGGCCCGGTCGGCGTATTCCTGGAAGAGCGGCAGTTCGGTCCGGCAGGGTTGGCACCAGTAGGCCCAGAGGTTGAGTACCGTGGGCCGGCCGGTGAGCCGGCCCGGCGACTCCGGTGAACCGTCCGCGAGGCAGGTCAGCACGATATCCGTCAGCGGACCCGGCGCCCCGGCCGGGACCGATTCCGGCGGACACGCGGCCACGCCCGATGCCGCCCGCAACGCGGGATCTGTGCGCCGGGCCGGTTCCGGGACGGGTCCGGCTTCATCCGAACCGCCACGCGGCCAGAAGGCGGCTGCCGCCGCCAATGCCACTATCACCGCCGTCAATGCCCATTTCCAGAAAACCGGTACGCGGCTCACCGGCCCACCAGTTCGAGCAGATGCGGCGCCTCGGGCCCTTTCACGAGTGCGGCCGCCGCTTCCGGATCGGTGGGTCCGGCGCCGAACGAGGGACAGTCCTTGGCCAGGATGCACACTCCGCACGCGGGCTTGCGGGCGTGGCAGACGCGGCGCCCGTGGAAGATCACCCGGTGGGACAGCATCGTCCATTCCTTGCGCTCGATCAATGCACCGATCGCGTGTTCGACTTTTACCGGATCTTCTTCGGCGGTCCAGCCCCAACGACGCACCAGCCGACCGAAATGGGTATCGACCGTGATGCCCGGAATTCCGAATGCATTGCCGAGAATCACATTGGCCGTTTTGCGACCGATGCCCGGCAATCGCACCAACTCCGCCATCGTGTGAGGTAATTCACCGTCGTAGTGCTCGAGCAGTGCCTGTCCGAGGCCGATGAGCGAATTCGTCTTGTTGCGGTAGAAACCGGTGGGGCGGATGAGTTCTTCCAGCTCCGCACGGTTCGCCTCGGCATATGCCCGGGCGTCCGGATAGGCGGCGAACAACGCCGGAGTGGTCATATTCACTCGCACATCCGTGCATTGCGCCGACAGGATCGTCGCCACCGCGAGTTCGAGTGGATTACCGAAATCCAACTCGCAGTGCGCGTCGGGAAATGCACGTGCCAGCGACCGGTTCATACGGCGGGCGCGGCGCACCAGACCCAATCGGGTTTCCGCCGGTCGGGCGCCGGATCCACGGGTGCGCGCCCCGCCTTTCGCCGGGCGCGGGACAGCTGCCTCGGCCGTGCCGGAAATGTCGCTTCCGACGGTATCGGAGGGGGAGGTACGCACCCGTCCACCATACGGAACCGTCCGACAACGTTGCCTTCTCAGTTCTACTCCCGTATTCCATCTGAGACCTCGACCGTGTTAACTACCCGGCATGCAAGGACTCGCTGTGGTGCTCTTCCCAGTGGTGTTGATGCTGTTCGCACTCGGCATGGAACGGGTGGAGAACCGTCTGCGCAAACTTCTCGAGCCCGACGAGGAAGTCCAGGCCTACCTGGACAAGGCCAGCAACGCCGAGGTCAACGAGCTGACGAAGCTCGGACTACCGGCGGCGGTTGCGCGTATGCGCCGCCGTCGTAATCGCAGCGAGGAGGCGCGCGAGACCGTCGACATCGCCCGTGCGAGCTGATCGTGCGGGCGCCGCACCGCCCCGACTCGCCCACGGTTAACCTTCCTTACGTGGTGTCTGTCACTGCGCGTCGATAAGGCCGCGTAGACTGCACTGTCGGCCGAACCGCATCGGTCCGCCCGACGACTACAGCCATTTTCCTAAGGAGCACATTCGTGGACGAGGCCCTCGCCAGAGCAGGCATCTTCCAAGGCGTTGAGCCCACCGCGGTGGCTGCACTCGCCAAACAGCTGCAGCCCGTGGATTTCCCTCGCGGCCACGTCATCTTCAACGAGGGCGAACCGGGCGACCGGCTGTACATCATCACCTCCGGCAAGGTGAAGCTCGGCCGCCGCTCCCCGGACGGCCGGGAGAACCTGCTGACCATCATGGGTCCGTCGGATATGTTCGGCGAGCTCTCCATCTTCGATCCCGGCCCGCGTACCTCCACCGCCACCACGGTGACCGAGGTCCGTGCCGTGACCATGGATCGGGACGCGCTGAAATCGTGGATCGATCAGCGCCCGGAGATCGCCGAACAGCTGCTTCGGGTACTGGCCCGCCGGTTGCGCCGCACCAACAACAACCTCGCGGACCTGATCTTCACCGATGTCCCGGGCCGGGTCGCCAAGGCGCTGTTGCAGCTCGCGCAGCGGTTCGGCACCCAGGAAGCCGGTGCGCTGCGGGTGACCCACGACCTGACCCAGGAAGAGATCGCCCAGCTCGTCGGCGCCTCCCGGGAGACGGTCAACAAGGCACTCGCCGATTTCGCGCATCGCGGCTGGCTGCGTCTCGAGGGCAAGAGTGTGCTGATCTCCGACTCCGAGCGGCTGGCCCGCCGGGCCCGCTGACGCCGAACCGGCGGCGCGCCGCGCCCGGGAAGCCGGCCCGATTGCGGAGGGCCGGCCACTGTCGGGTTGTTCAACGATCCGTCCGGCCACGCGCCGAGCACAACGGTGCGTTCCCACGTCGAACGGGCGGCGTTCCGAGGGTTCACCCCGGGCCGCCGCCCGTCGGCGAATCCACTCAGTTCTGCGCGTCCGGCTCCGACCGTAGATACGTGAGCTGCGATTCCACCGAACTACGGGCGGCCGGCCACAGGCTCTCGTCGACGTCGGAGTAGACCTTGCGAACCACATCCATGGCGTCCGCGTCGGCACCCAGCTCTGCCAGCGCGGCGCGGACCTGTGCGAGTCGCTCGTGCCGGTGCGCGATGTAATACCGTGCCACCGGCTCCACATCCGGATGATCCGGTCCGTGCGCGGGCAGCAGCGCCCGCCCGGCACCGGTTTCGAGCAGCCGGTCCATCGACCGGAGATAGTCCCGCAAGGTGCCGTCACGATCCAGTACGGTGGTCCCCCGGCCCAGGATGGTGTCACCGCTCAGGACCGCGTCCGCCAGCAGGAAGCTCACCGAATCGGCGGTATGCCCGGGGGTGTGCAGCACAGTGATCCGCAGGCCCGCGACCTCGATCACTTCGCCGTCGGTGAGCACGGTCCCCGCTCCACGCAGGAACTCGGGTTCCATGGCCCGC
>JABFXT010000707.1 GCA_013361595.1 Nocardia sp.
AGAAACCGGAGTTCGGGGTACCGGTGGCGGCACCGGCCCGTTCGGCCAGGCGCAGTCCGTCGCCGGCACTGGCCGGGTTGGATCGCAACTGCATCTGGGGCGCCTGCGGATGGATGTACTCGGCGGTGAGGGCGCCATCGGCTTGAAAGCCACCGGTGGCCAGAACGACCGCCGTGCTGTGAATTTCGATCTCGGCGCCGTCGGGCAGGCGTACCCGCGCACCCGCGACGGTCGTATCGCGGGTCAGTAGTTCGACGGTATCGGTGCCGGTGAACAGTTCCGCGACGGCGGTGATCCGGCGCCGGCATTCATCGATGTACTGATTGGTGTCGAACTGGTGGCCGATCCCGTATCGCAGGATGGCAACCGGATCGCCGCAGTGCACACCGAGAGCGCGGATCCACGCGACCGCGGCGGCGAATCCGTCGACGAGCGCGTGCCGCAGTGCGGGATCACCGTGCGGGTTCACCTCGTCCATCACCGCGCGGGTGGGCGCGGTCCACGCGTAGCCGGCATATCTCGCGGAGCCGCCCACCGTCTCGGCCTTCTCCACCACCACGACCGACCGGCCGCGGTCGAGTGCGCGGGTCGCGGCGGTGAGACCGGCCATCCCCGCGCCGATCACCAGGACATCTGTCTCGATTGTTCGCATCGTCGTTTCCTCATCGCTCGAATCGCGGGTCGTACCCGCGGTGGATCCGGACGGCCGCTTCACACGGTGAACCGGCCGCCGTTGCTCAGCAGGACCGCGCCGATCACATTGGCGGCACCCGGTGAGGCGAGGTACAGGATGTTGTCGGCCAATTCGGTGGCGGTCGCGTAGCCGCGCGGGGCTCCGTGGGCCATGGCGGCCCGCAGATGCGCCGGGGTCCGGGCGGCCATTCCGGTGTCGACCGGGCCCGGCGCCACCGTGTTGACCCGGATCCCGAAATGCGCGACCTCCTTGGCAACGGCCTGGCTCAGCGCGTGCACACCGGCCTTCGAGGCCGCGTAGTGCGGATACCCGGTCAACGTGTCGAATGCCGACGACGAACCCACGGTGACTATCGCACCGCCACCGGTCTCCTTCATCGTGCGGACCGCCGCGCGCAGTACATAGAAGGTGCCGTCCAGATTCACCGCGAGGATCCGACGCCACTGCTCGTCACCGAGATGGGTCAGGACATCCGCGGGCCGGTTCTGCTCGGCCGCCTCGTGGATCCGCTGTTTACTGAGCGGATCGTCGATACCGGCCGCGTGTACCACCACATCCACCCGGCCGTGGTCGGTGCGCGCGGTGGCGAACGCGCTGTCCACCTGGGCGGGGTCGGATACATCGAGCCCGATCGCGGTCGCGCCGGCGATCTCGGCCGCGACGCGCGCCGCGGCCCGCCGGTCGATATCGCACAGGTACACCGCCCGGGCGCCGCGGCGGGCGAGCGACCGCGCGGTGGCGGCACCTATTCCGGAACCGGCGCCGGTCACCAGCGCGACCTTGTCGCCGAACTGTGCGGCGGTCGTATCCAGCTCCCTGGTCGAGTGTTCGGCGTCGGTCACCGGAAGATGCCCTCCCAGTCGTTGCGGTAGCGTTCGGCTCCCGCGCCGATCGTGACCTCCAAGTTCTGCTCCGGTACGTCCTGTGCGACGGCCAAGGCGCCGTCGATACCCGGCAGAGTGGAACCGTAGCCCGGTGCGGTCGCCTGCTGACCGGGCCGGCTCACCATGAAATCGGCGAGCACCTGGGCCGCGTTGGGATGTGGCGCCGAACCGAGCGCGAGCCCGTACCACCGGGCACCCCATACGTGTGGTCCCTCGGTCCAGCCGACCGGTGCCCCGGCCGCCCGTTCGGGCAGCATCGGATTGCACATGAGCGCGGCCACGATCTCGCCGGAGGCGAGCGCCTGTCCCAGCGGCTGCGTGCTGGGATAGACGCGTGGGCTGTTCTGTGCGAGGCGGCGCAGGAAATCGCGGCCGCCGTAGTTCTTCTCGATATGGTCGTAGTAGTCGATATAGGTCGGCGAGGTGGCCGGGGTGACGATGCCGACCTTGCCCTTCAGCGCCGGATCGAGTAGATCCTGCGCGGTCCGGATGCCCCGGGGGTATGTGGCGGTGTTCCAGCCGAATCCCAGGATCACCGCGCCTTCGAGGAAGAACTTCCCGCCGGCGATACTGTCCGCGCGACGGTACTCGGGTTCGTCGAACGCGGGCCCGGCCACATCCACCGCCAGATCGGTGCCCTCGGCCTTCTGCATCCAGGAGACATCGGTGATCACCGCGATATCGCCCGATCCCTTGCCGGTTCGCGATTCGGCGTCGATCCGGGACAGCAGATCCGCGTCCACGCCGCGGACCACGGTGAGGTCGATCCGCGGATAGGCGGTTTCGAACGCTGCCTCGAGCGCGGCGAGCGCCGGTTGTGCCTGGGTGGAGTAGATCGTCACCGCGCCTTCGGTATTCGCCGCGGCGACGATATCGTCCCAGGTCCCGGCGACGGGCCGGGACACCTGGCCGGTGCCGCCGCAGCCCGCCAGGGCCAGCGCGATGATTCCGAGTGCCGCTGTCGTTCGTGCAGCGCGCGCTCGACGGGATTTCCGCATGGGTACCTCATCATTTCGATCCGCCGCCGAATTCGATCGGCAGCGTGGGTTCGGTGCGCCTGGTGGTGCACCGCGTCGGCCGGGACGCGGCCGGAAAAGGGCCGATGTCTTTCACCCGGTCCGGGCGGGGACACCGGCGATGCGGCCGGACACGGCCGCCGCGGCCGCGTAACCCTCGGCCACGGCGTGCGAGACCCGGCGCGGCACCACCGCGTCGCCGATCACCTGTACTCGGGCGTGAGGTAATTCCCGGTGGAACGGCCCGGGGCCGGTGGCCCGGCGTTCGCCCGCGACGACGACACGATCGCAGGTGAGCCGAGTGGTTTCGCCGGAGAGCAGATTCCGGTATGTCACCACGGTCGCCGACTCTTCGTGTACCACCTCCGAAAGCGCGGCTTCGACGACGAAGTCCACCGGTGCGCCGACCAGCCGCTTACGCAACTGGACCCGGCTCTCGGCGGGAATCCCGGCCGCGACCGCCGGCCCCGGCACCAGCACGGTGACGCGGCCGGCGCCGCCCGCGAGCGCCGCCTCCACGACACCGAGGGTCGGCCAATAGCCGAAACCGTCGTCCACGACCACCACCCGGTCGCCGGGCCAGATCTGCCAGGGGTCGATCAGCGCGGCGGTGGTCGTCGCGGTGCCGGGAG
>JABFXT010000211.1 GCA_013361595.1 Nocardia sp.
GATCCCGGTGCAACCAATCCCGGCCCGCAGCCGATTCCGGTATCGGCCGCAGCCCCCGTCGCGCTTCGCCTCCGGCCCGGCCCGGCCCGGCCGATCCGATCATTGACGGTCGGACGAAGGCCATCGAGATCCGCGAGCCGGTGTTCTCGGACTGCGTCGAAGCCGCACCGTGGTAGCGGCTTCCGGTCCCCGGGCATGGGGAGGTGGCCGTCACGGTGCCTCCCCTCCGTGGTTCCGCCCGATCAGACCGGTGGACGGCTTCCGTTCCGCACCCAGCCCTGGGCGATATCTCCCAGATTCCACCAGGCGACATGGCGGCCGTCCACGGATTCGAGCGACCACCCCGCCGCCAGGCGATCGAAGAAGGCGCCGTCACCGGTTTTGCCGCCCGCGGGTTCACCGACGTAGATCAGCCGGCGGCCGCCCCTGGCCTCGAACAGTTCCAGTGCGGCCGATGCCATCCGGTCGCCCCAGCCCGGCGGCCAGCACAGGAACAGGATGGATTCCTCGCCCAGTTCGGCCTCGAAACCGTCCACTGTGCCGACCGGGAACCACACCGGCCGGTTCCCGGCACTCCCCGGGAAGGACACGTTCACCGCGGTATCCGGGGGCGCGGAATCGAAGGCTCGCACCGGTACGCCCCGATCGGCGAGCAATCGTGCCCAGTAGCCTCGCCCGGCTCCCAATTCGATCACCGGCCGACCGGCCCCGAATGCCTCGATCCAGTCGAGTGTCTCCGGTGACGGGATCGCGTAGGCGTAGGCGGCCTGCAGGATCGTCTGGGCGAAACCCAGCCGGACGCTGCCTTCGGCATTACCGCCGTGGACGACCCGGCGATCTCCGGCGGTACCGGCGGACGGGCCGACTATCTCCCAGTACGGATTACCCGATTCGGCCTCACCTCCGGTCATGAAGTGCACGAATCGCAGGTCGAATGCCGCATCCGCCTGATCGTCGCCGGTCCCGCCCAGCAGCGGCGCGGTGGACAGATACTCGGCGACCTTCGGGTATTCCGCCCGCAGCCGGGCTTCGTCGTCGAGCAGCGCGGCCAGTTCGGTTCGGCGTTCGGGTGTGAGGACGAGACCGGTCATACCTCGATTCTTCCGGACCGCCGATATCGTTCGCCGATTTCCACGATCCGTGCCGGTTCGACGGCGTGGGCGATTCGATACACCGCCGGAACCGGACGGATTGTGCGCACCGGGGTCCCGCCCCGGCACGAAGCTAGGAGGTCGGGCCCTGCGGCGCGGACAGTTCCCGCATGGCCCGGCAGATCGTGGCGTGGACCTCGGATTCCTCGGTCGCCGTTTCGGGGTCCCAGGTCGGTTCGGGCGCGCCGTCGATCGCGGGGCCGAACAGCCACCACACATTGCTCCACGGATCGACGAAGCGGGCCAGCGAGGAACCCCCGTAGAACGGGGTCGTCCCGGTGATCACCCGCGACCCGTGCGCGGCGGCGCGGCGCAGGATCTCGTCGCAGTCGGTCACATTGATCTGGAGGAGGGCCGGGCTGAAGACCCAGTCCGGCTTGGAGTCGACCACCATCAGGCACGAATCCCCGATTCGCACCTCCGCGTGGATCAGCAGTCCGTCGGTATCGACGGCGTGTGCGTCCGGTGTCTCTCGTCCGTCGAACACCGCGGTCAGGAATTCGATGAAGGCCCGGGCACCGCCGGGGCCTTTGACGGCAGCGAACGCATTGAGACTTCCGTACCCGTTGCCGAGGTCCGCGGTGCGGCTGATCAGTGGTGATGTCGTCATGCCGCGAGCATGGCACTCGAACAGGACAGAACGCGGCCGCAGTTCGGCGGCGCGTCCCGGAAATCCGGCCTCAGTGTTCCGCGGTGACTATGGGAACCACGTAGGCGCGGGCGAATTCGTCCAACTGTTCGTCCGTTTCCAGGGGCACCAGGCCGGTCGGGCACAGAATGAACGAATGCACCAGTCGGCACGCGACTTCGGCGCGGGTCAGCAGATCGGCGGGTTCGCTGAACATCCCGGCGTCCGCGGCGCGGCACAGAGCGGTATGCGCGGCCGCCACCGACATGGCGAACACCGGGCCGCCTTCCACGGTCAGTTTTTCCAGGATGCGTTCCGGTTCGACGGTCAGCATCCGTTTGACCAGCGGATGACTCCGCCATCGTGTGACCACTGTCACAAATATATCGGCGACGAGGTCGGCCAGAGTCGAGTGCCGCGTGGAGATGGCATCGACTTCGATGAGGACCGCGGCTACCTCCCGGCTCACCACCGCCTGCACCACGTCGTCGCGGGATCCGATGCGGCGGTATACGGTGACGCGGTCGACACCGGCCTGCCTGGCGATGTCTTCGATGGTCGTCTTCTTGACGCCGAACTCGCTGAATCTGATCAACGCCGCGTCCAGAATGCGAGCCTCGATACCATCCTGCAGCCCGGGTGACGATGTGTGCGCGGCGGACATGCAGTTAACGCTAGCAAGTACCGCGTGAGCGCAAACACCTATCGGGCACTCGCAATATTGCAACATTGCTATTAATTATGTTGCGATGTACATTCGCCGAATGGTGCAGACCAGCCAAGCAGCCGCTTGTTTCTATCTGGTGCGTCGTCGTCCGACCCGACTATCGGGAGGTAGCTGATGGGCACCCAGGTACCGGCTCGCGGGTTCCAGATGATCGGGACAGCCGTGGATGTCTGCCGTTCGATATTTGTAGCGCACCGCCCCGCCTCGTTCCTACCTCAGTCGAAAGTACTGTGGAACAACGGATTCAACAGGCAACTCGTGGTCGCCGCCATCCAGCGCGAAGCGGCGGATGTGGTCGGAGTGGTACTCGTCGACCCGGAGGGCGAACCACTGCCCGCCTGGCTCCCCGGCGCCCATCTGGACGTATTCCTACCCTCCGGCCGCCGACGGCAGTATTCGCTGTGCGGAGACCCACGTGACCGGTCGTCCTACCGGATAGCCGTCCGGCTCATGCCGCACGGTGGCGGCGGGTCCATCGAGATCCACGAGAATCTGCGCAGCGGCGACCCCCTGCGGGTGCACGGGCCCCGGCACACCTACCCCTTTCTGGACGCCCCCGACTATCTGTTCATCGCGGGCGGTATGGGCATCACCGCGATCCTGCCCATGGCACAGGCGGCGGGCCGGCGCGGCACCCTGATCTACACCGGACGCACCCGGGATTCGATGCCGTTCCTCGACCGGGTCCCCGGCGCCCTGATCCACCCCGACGACGAATT
>JABFXT010000372.1 GCA_013361595.1 Nocardia sp.
GTCGACGAGCAGAACTGATTCGGGCGCCGAGTGCCCGGCCCGCGACCTGCGGGCCGGGCACTCGCGCGTCGGGGTACGGCAGGTGCAGCCGAGCCCGGCCCGGTGGCCGCGCCACATCGGTTCCCGCCGTACGGCGGTGCGGCCGGGGCGTACGAGGGGACCGGTTTGGTCGCATGTACCGGCATCCTGTAATCTTGGCAGTCGCTGCCCGGCGACAGCATGTGCTGTTCCGTGGCCGGTTCCCGATACCGAGAGCCACCAGTGGCCGAGGCGGCGGATTATCAGACCAGTCGTGCGGTGGAACCCGGTGCGAAACCGAGGTACTACTGTGCGAACGAGTGCAGAGCACTAAAGGAAGAAGGGCAGCCGACCGATGGCAACGTACGCGATCGTCAAGACCGGCGGAAAGCAGTACAAGGTCGCGGTCGGTGACCTGGTGAAGGTCGAGAAGATCGAGGGTGCGCCGGGCACCTCCGTGGCACTGTCGCCGGTGCTCGTCGTCGATGGCGCCGAGCTCACCACCGCAGCCGACAAGCTCGCGAAGGTTTCGGTGTCGGCCGAGGTGGTCGAGCAGACCAAGGGCCCGAAGATCCGCATCCACAAGTTCAAGAACAAGACCGGCTACCACAAGCGCCAGGGTCACCGTCAGCCGCTGACGGTCCTGAAGGTCACCGGCATCAAGTAACCACCCCCGCAGGGCTCACAGTCCCGCGCTGAAGGAGTATCAGCAATGGCACATAAGAAGGGCGCATCCAGCTCCCGGAACGGCCGCGATTCCAATGCCCAGCGGCTCGGCGTGAAGCGTTTCGGCGGGCAGTCGGTCAAGGCCGGCGAGATCCTGGTGCGGCAGCGCGGCACCCACTTCCACCCCGGCGTCAATGTCGGCCGCGGCGGTGACGACACCCTCTTCGCGCTCGAGGCGGGTGCCGTCGAGTTCGGTAGCAAGCGGGGTCGTAAGACCGTCAACATCGTGGTGCCGGAGCCGGTCGAAGCCTGACCGGCTGACGACTCCACCACAGCGAGCGGGTCAGGGTGACAAACCCTCGGCCCGCTTTTCGCGTTTCCACCCCCCGATCCCCCTGAGGAGGATGATCCGGCCATGGCCAAGTTCATCGACCGCGTCGTTCTTCATGTCCGTGCCGGTAACGGCGGGCACGGCTGTGCGTCGGTGCACCGGGAGAAGTTCAAACCGCTGGGCGGGCCCGACGGCGGTAACGGCGGTAACGGCGGGGATGTGATTCTCGAGGTGGACGCCAATGTGCACACTCTGCTGGACTTCCACTTCCATCCGCACGCCAAGGCCGGTAACGGCAAACCCGGCGAAGGCGGGAACCGGGACGGGAAGAAGGGCGGCGAGCTGCTGCTGAAGGTTCCGGACGGGACCGTGGTCCTGGACGCCGACGGCGAGGTCCTGATGGATCTGGTGGGCGACGGTAACCGGTTCGTCGTGGCCAAGGGTGGCCGGGGCGGGCTGGGGAACGCGGCCCTGGTCTCCCGCGCCCGGAAGGCGCCCGGGTTCGCGCTGCTCGGCGAGGAAGGCGCGGCCCACGATGTGGTGCTCGAACTCAAATCCGTCGCCGATGTGGGGCTGGTCGGGTTTCCCTCCGCGGGCAAATCGTCGCTGGTCTCGGTGCTGTCCGCCGCCAAACCGAAGATCGCCGACTATCCCTTCACCACCCTGGTGCCCAATCTCGGTGTCGTGAGCGCGGGCGATACCACCTTCACGGTCGCCGATGTGCCCGGCCTGATCCCCGGTGCCAGTGACGGCCGCGGTCTGGGGCTGGACTTTCTCCGCCATCTGGAACGGTGCGCGGTACTGGCACATGTGGTCGATCTCGCGACCCTGGAGCCCGGTCGCGACCCGCTCTCCGATATCGACGCCCTCGAGGCCGAGCTGGCCGCCTATAAACCGGCCCTGCGTGGTGACGTGAGCCTCGGCGATCTCGCCGACCGGCCCCGCGTGGTGATCCTCAACAAGGTCGATGTGCCCGACGCCGAGGATCTCGCCGATCTGGTGACGCCCGAGCTGAAGGAACGCGGCTGGCCGGTGTTCCGGATCTCGGCCGTCGCGCACTCCGGGCTGCGGCAACTGACCTTCGCACTCGCCGAACTGGTGCAGAACTATCGGGACGCGCATCCCGCCGCCGAGCCCAAGCGGCCGGTGATCCGGCCGGTACCGGTGGACGATTCCGGATTCACCGTCCGGGCCGATCCGGACGAGCCGGGCGGTTTCATCGTGCGCGGTATCCGCCCCGAACGCTGGGTGCGCCAGACCCAGTTCGACAACGACGAGGCCGTCGGCTATCTCGCCGACCGGCTGGCTCGTCTCGGAGTCGAGGACGAACTGGTGCGGCGCGGGGCCCAGCCGGGCGCGTCGGTGACCATCGGCGAGGTGACCTTCGACTGGGAGCCGCAGATCGCCGCCGGCACCGATATGGTGCCCACCGGCCGCGGGACCGATATCCGGCTCGAACAAACCGACCGGGTGAGTGCGGCCGAACGTAAGCACGCGTCGCGGGTGCGGCGCGGACTGGTGGACGAGGAAGGCGAGGAGTAGGCAGGTGAACCAGGGTAACCGCGGGGCAGGGGCACGGCCGTGACCCTGGTTCCGGCAGAACTCGGTGAGGCGCGCCGTTCGATCGCCGACGCCCGGCGCGGGGTGGTGAAGATCGGCTCCTCGGCCCTCACCAGCCTGTCCGGCGGACTCGATATCGCCCGTCTGGACCGGCTCGCCGACGCGATCGAGGCCCGGATGCGGTCCGGATCCGATGTGGTCGTCGTATCGTCCGGTGCGATCGGTGCGGGCCTGGCACCGCTCGGATTGGCCCGGCGCCCGCGTGATCTCGCCACGAAACAGGCCGCGGCCAGTGTCGGGCAGCTCGCGCTCGTCCATGCTTGGGGCACCTCGTTCGCCCGCTACGACCGCACCGTCGGCCAGATTCTGCTCAGTGCCGACGATTTCGCTCGCCGGGAACACCATCGCAACGCGCAGCGGACCCTCGACCGGTTGCGGTCGCTCGGTGCGGTCGCGGTGGTGAACGAGAACGATACCGTCGCCACCGAGGAGATCCGATTCGGCGACAACGACCGGCTCGCCGCGCTGGTGGCGCATCTGGTGGGTGCCGACGCACTGTTCCTGCTCTCCGATGTGGCGGGTCTGTACGACGGTGATCCACGTAAAGGTAATGCGAATTTCATCGGCGAAGTGCGCAGCAGCG
>JABFXT010000263.1 GCA_013361595.1 Nocardia sp.
CCGCGCGCGGGCAGGGGCGCGCGCACGCCCTCGCGTTCGCCGAACGCGGCGCCGATATCGTCCTCTGCGATCGTTGCGAAGACAGTGCGGCCCTGGACTATCCGCTCGGCACCCCGTCCGATCTGGCGCAGACCGAAGAGCTGGTCACCGCGCTGGGCCGGCGGTGTGTGAGCGTCCGGGCCGATACCGCCGACCGGGCCGCGATGGCGGAGCTGGTCCGGCGCGCCGAGGACGAACTCGGCTCGGTGGACATCGCGGTCGCCAACGCGGGCGTGACCGGGGTGGCTCCGATCGGCGAACACACCTCCGAGCTGTGGCACGAAGTCATCGGCAGCAACCTCACCGGCGTGTTCAACACCTTGGCCGCGGTCACCCCGGGCATGATCGCCCGCCGGTACGGCCGGATCATCACCACCTCGTCGATGATGGGCCGGGGCGCCAGCCCGGCGATGGCCGCCTACGTGGCCTCGAAATGGGGTGTCGTCGGCCTGACCAAATCACTGGCGATGGAACTCGCCGCACACAACATCACGGTGAACGCCGTCGCCCCCGGCAATATCGCGACGCCGATGGTGCAGAACGAGGCCATGTACCGTCGGTTCCGGCCCGACCTCACCGATCCCACCTGGGAAGATGTCGCGCCGATTCTCGGCGGCCTGACCCATCTGCAACCGGTCGCGGCCCTCGAACCGGAGGAGGTCTCCCGGGTGGTGCTCTTCCTGGCCGCGGAGGCGAGCGCCCATCTGACCGGGATGGTGGTCCCGGTCGACGCCGGGGCCGGCGCGAAGAACAACGCCTGAGTGGCGTCCCGGGCACTCACCCGGAGGCCGCCGCACGAGTGCGCCGTCAGAATCGGGAGCGCCGGAACCCGCCTTCGGAGTCCAGCACCTGCCCGACCACCCAGCGACCGGCGTCGGATACCAGCCATTCGATCAGCCGAGCCGGGTCGTCGGGTCGGCCGGCCCGGCCCCGCGGGAACGCGGCGTGGACCTCGGCGACGAGATCCGCGGGTAGATCGGTGGTGCCCGGGGTGAGGAAACCGGTGTCCACCGGGCCGGGGTTGACGGTGTTGAGCACGATGCCCCGGTCGATGAGCTCGTCGGCGACGGTCGCCGTCATCCCCGCCAGCACCGATTTCGCGGAACCGTAGGCGATCTCGGCGCGCATCGGTGCCAGATGCTGTCCGGAGGTCATCCAGATCACCCGGCCGCGGTCGGCGACCTCGCCGAGATCGGGCCGGAACTGCCGGGCGAAGGCCCGGGTGAGCAGCAACACCGAGCGGGCATCCACGGCCCAGTGCGCGTCGAGCGTCGCGGCATCGATATCGAACAGGGTGCCGTCACCGCCGCTCCGCGCGTGGCAGGCGACGAGGATGTCGAGATGCCCGAATTCGGCGCCGGCGGCGGCCACGACCGCGTCCGGGGCGGCCGGATCGGCGAAATCGACACTGTGGTCCACCAGGCGGGGCGCGGCCGACAATCCGCGCCGGACCGCGTCCGGATCATCGGCGCCCCAGGGCTGTTCCTCGTCGTGCTGTCGCCAATGGGTCAGGTACAGGGCGGCGCCCCGATCGGCCAGCCGCCGGGCCACCGCGTAACCGATACCGGCGCGGCGTCCCACCCCGGTCACCACGGCCACACGTCCGGTGAGATCTCGTTCGGAATGCATCGCCGGCCATCGGACCACTGATCGGCATCCGGTGCAAGCGTATTCCGCCCGGTCGGCGCACCCGGTCCACCACGACACCACGCATGTACCGGCTCGCCGGGGTTCGTTCGCCGGCTGCCGTATCGGCACACCGGGCGAGCCGCGCTCGTTCGGCGGCCGCAGACGGTGACCCGCCACCCGGACCGATCGTCGTTCCCGCCGCGGATATCCGCTGTGGCTCAAGCGCTTTCGCTCGGCGCCGCAGCCGGGAGCAGCCCGGCGAGCCGGGCCACCCGCAGTCCGGTGTGCAGATCCGAGCGGACCACCCCGTCGGCGATATCGCAGTCCGTGACCTCGCGGATCCGATGTAATCGGCTGTACAGAGTGCTGCGATGGATTCCCAGCCGGCGGGCGGTCTCCTGGACATCACCGCCCGCGGCCAGATACGACTCCAGGGTGTCGGCCGATTCCGCGGCGGCGGGCGCCGCGAGCAACCGGCCGACCCCGGCCGGGAGATCGTCCACCGTGAGCTCGTCCAGCGGTAACCGCAGCAGCAACCGATCCGCACCGAGACCGTCCCAGTAGGCGATACGGCCGTAGCGGGCCGGGTCGGCCCGGGTGGCCCGCCAGGCCAGCCGGGCCCTGCGATAGGAGACGGCGGCACGGTCCAGCGAATCCACCGTGCTGCCGATCCCCGCCCGGACCGGTTCCAGTCCCGGCCGGGCCATGATCGCCGACAGCCGGTCCGGATCCACTCGGCGCGGAAAGACGAGAATTCCCTCGGACCCCACCACGGCGCCGACGATCTTGACCGTGGTCGAACGGGTGACGAAATCGAGGGTGGCTTCGACCGCCATTCCCGTCTCCGAAACGGATTGCGTATCCGGAGTACGGTAGATCAGTACCGAATATTGCTCACCGTGATCGATCCGGCCCTCGTCCAGCAGCCGGAAGGCGCACCGGGATCTATCGGCGCCGGAATCACCGAGCAGACCGGTCAGCAGATGCCGGGAATGTTCCATTCCATGCTGCAGTTCGGCGAGTCGCAGAGCCAGCTGCCGACCCAGTTCCGGGGCCGCATCGATGAATTCCCGTTGTTCCTCCTCCGAAATTCCGGCGCAGCCGGGTGTATCCACCCAACCGTACAGGTAACCGAAAAGTCTTTTACGGCTGCGCAGCGGAACGACGATACGGGCAACCTCATCGTTATGACCCGGGACATACACCGGACCGGTCGCCGACGACAGGCGGTAACGCTTGGTCACCTCGTCGGTCAGAGCCAGCGCCCGACCCGCGAACAGCAGCGACAGACGCATCCGATCGAGGTCGGTCTCGTGCACACTCACCGCCATCACACGCAGGTCGATATCCAGTACGACCAGGGGTTTGTGCAGCCGGTCGGCCAGATCCTGCAGGGTGGTGTCGAGACTCATGCCGACGCTCTCCTCCGTCCGACACCGTGTCGGAACTTCGGGGCGAATGTACGACACGGCGCACGATGCGGGCAACGGTCCCCGGCTCCTACCGTGAGACTCGGTTCACAGCCCGGCAAATGAAGAGGTTCCC
>JABFXT010000598.1 GCA_013361595.1 Nocardia sp.
GTGATCGTCGCCCCGGACGCACCGGCGAACGCACCGCACGACCTCGCCGCGACACTGGCGCATCCGGTATTCCCGTGCCCCGCCGCCGGGCTGGAACTGGTGGTCTACGACGCGGATTTCGCCGCGTCGGCGAGAGCGGAGCCGGGGTATCTGCTGAATCTGAACACCGGCCCGCTGCTCCCCGCGGTCGCCGATTTCGAACCGTCCGCGGCGCCGGCGTTCTGGTATGTGATCGATCGTGCGGTGGGCTGTCAGAGTGGGCTGCCATTGTTCGGGCGGCCGATACGCGATGTCCTGGCCGCGCCGCGGCGGTCCGATCTGCTCGACGCGGTCGCGGCATCGGTCGAGGAGCACAGCGCCGGGGCCGGGCATCTGGCGGACAACCGGGTGCTCAACGGCTGTCGTGCGGTGGTGTTCTGCCGGACCGGCAGGTGGGTGGCCAAACGACAGGCCGGACAGGTGATCGCGGCCGGCGAGCGCCGATTCGGGCCGCTCGTGGCGGCGGCGCTGGACAGTTACGAGCGGCCGCGACCGGAGGCCCGGGCGCTGCCCGATACACAGGTGGCGGAATTCTCGGCCTGGGTGCGCCGGACTGTCCGGCATACCGCCCGCTGAAACCGAGCATCCTTTATGCCTTGACAGGAATATTCCTCTACGGAAATATAACCGTCGTGGTACGTGATGTGTTCGAAGTGCTGGCCGACCCCACCCGGCGCCGGATTCTCGACCTGCTGCGCGACGGTGAGCACACCGTCGGCGATCTGGTGACCGCGCTCGGCGCGGCGCAGCCGAATGTGTCGAAACATCTGCGCATGCTCGACGCGGCCGCGCTGGTCCGGGTCCGGGTGGACGGGCCGCGCCGCCACTACGGTCTCGTGCCCGGCCGGCTACGCGAGCTGGATCTGTGGCTCGCCCCGTTCCGGGAGATATGGGCCGACCGGCTCGACGAGTTCGAGCGCTATCTGGACACGGTGCCCGACGAAGAACGACCCCCGACGACATCCGAGGAGTGATATGACGGACACGACCCAGCGGCTCGGCGAGATCCTGCGTGACGGCGACCGAGTGGGCACCCGCTACGAACGCGAGCTGGCACACCCGCCCGAGAAGGTATGGCGGGCACTCACCGAATCCGAGCACCTGCGGCACTGGTTTCCCGCGGATATCCTCGGCGAGCGGCGGGCCGGCGCCGCGGTGCGTTTCCGATTCTGGCCGGAGACCGTCGAGCGCGCCGATGCCGAACTGGCCGAAGCCGGTGTCGATACCGAGGATCCCGAGCTCCCGGGCCGGATCCTGACCTGGGAGCCGCCGCGCCTCTTCGAATTCCTCTGGGACGACGAGCATCTGCTGTTCGAGATCGTCCCCGAGGGCGCCGGCTCCCGGCTCCTGTGCACCGTCTGGTTCGGCACCCCCGGCCCGCACGGGAGCTCGGGTACCGCCGCCGGGTACCACGTCTGCCTGGATGCGCTCGTGGGGTCGCTCGATACCGGCTCGGGTGGTGTGCCCGAACCGGAATCGATCCTCGCGCTCGAGGGGCGGTACGCCGAGATCATCGGCTGACCGCACCCGCGCGGCAACGGATATCAGACCAGCAGCAGGGTCCGTCCCAGCGCGGTGCGGGCCTCGATGGCGGCATGCGCCGCGGCGGCGTCGGCCAGCGGGAAGGTCTGTCCGACGACCACCTCGAGTTCGCGGTCGGCGAGTAGTTCGAGTATCCGGGTGGCGTAGCGGGCTCGGCTGTCGTTGCCGATACCGAGGTCGTACAGGCCCAGGACCTCCACGCCGCGTGCGTCGTCGGCGGCCGCACCGGCGAATTCGCCGGCCGCCGCGCCGTATCCGATGAAGAGCCCGCCCGGTGCGGTGATCCGCAGGCCGGCGTCGCCGGGGGCGCCGCCGGCGCCGTCGAAGACCACATCGGGTCCTTTATCGCCGGTGGCAGCCAGAACCTGTGCGGTCCAATCGGTTTCGGAGTAGTCCACGGTGACCCCCGCGCCCAGGCGCCGGGTCAGGGCGAGCTTGGTCTCGCCCCGGGCGGCCGCGATCACCGAGGCTCCGGCCCGCCGGGCCAATTGGGTGAGCAGCGTGCCGAGCCCGCCCGCGGCCGCGGTGATCAGTACCTGCTGTCCGGGCCGGATCTCGGCGCGTTCGAATGCGGCCATCGCGGTGTGGCCGTCGTGGACCACCGCGGTCGCCTGTTCGACGGTGACCCCGTCCGGTATCCGGTTCAGCTGACCGGCGTCGGCCAGGGCCTGTTCGGCGTAGCCGCCGATGGGCAGACCGCCGCCGACGCCGCTGGCGACGGTCCGCGCGGTGACCCGGGTGCCCAGCAGGGCCGGGTCGACACCCGATCCCACGGCTTCGATCGTCCCGCCGATCGCACCGCCTGCCACATACGGCGGCTGCACGGCGAAGAAGTCGGTGCCCCATCCCGAGCGCAGCCGGGTGTCGAGGAACATCACATCTGCCGCGGCGACCCGCACCAGCACCTGGCCGGCCGCGGGCTCCGGGGCCGGTACTTCACGTATCTCCAGCACATCCGGGCCGCCGAATTCCTTGACCTGTACAGCCTGCACGACAACTCTCCTCCGGTTCGTTACGCGTGGAACTCGATCAGTCTGAAACCTATACATAGGTTCAGGTCAAGCGGCCGGGGGTGCTTCCGGCAATCCGGATGACGAAATCGTGACATCGGCTTCCGGCTACCCGCTACGGCGGCGTCCGCGGGGCAGGATCGGGGTATGCGAGTACTGCTGACCGGCGCCGCCGGATTCATCGGTTCCCATGTCCACGCCGCGCTGCGGAAAGGCGGTCACGAGGTGGTCGCCGTCGACCTGATGCTCCCGGCCGCACACGGTCCCGGCGCGGAACCACCGGAAGGCGTGCACCAGGTGGATATCCGGACGGCCGGCGGACTCGACCCACTGCTACGCGGGATCGATGTGGTATGTCACCAGGCGGCCGTGGTGGGTGCCGGGATCGACACCCAGGACGCTCCTGCCTATGCCGGGCACAACGATTACGGCACCGCGGTACTGCTGGCGGCGATGGAGCGGGCCGGCTGCGCCCGGCTGGTCCTGGCGTCCTCGATGGTGGTGTACGGCGAAGGGCTCTACCGGGGACCGGACGGGATCGTCGAGGTGACGGGCCGAAGTTCCGCGGACCTGGCCGCCGGCCACTTCGAACACCGCCGGGACGGGACGGACCTCACCT
>JABFXT010000623.1 GCA_013361595.1 Nocardia sp.
GGACGGCCCGCCACCGCCACGCCTCGGTATCCACCGAGGAATTCACCGATCTGGTCGGCCACTACAGCGTGACACCGATGCAGCCGCTGTGGCAGGAGTGGCTGTATTCCGAAGCCCTGCCCCAGTTGCCACCGGTCGGCGGCAGCGCGGGGCGGCCGGGTCAGAACACCAGGTAGCGGCCCGCGAGCTGCTCGACCAGCGGATCGTCCTCGGCGACGCTGTCCAGCGCGTCGAGATCGGTGACCACGGCGATGAGTCGAGGGTCCTCGGGCTCGCCACCCGGCGGGCCGTCTTCGGCGAGCTGCCGCCGCAATTTGTCGCGTACCCGGTCCTTGAGTGAATCGCGCATCGAAAGCCTCGTCTGTCAGACCGGCGTCAGCCAGGTGCCCCAGGGGGTGTTGCGCAGTACGGTGTAGACCGCGATCGAGCCGAGCAGCGTCCACATGGTGACACTGCTGATTCCGGGCAGGCGCGGTCCCTCACCACGCCATCCCCGGATCGCCCAATCGCCCACCCACAGCGCGTAGAGCGCGAGCACCGGCAGCGCCAGCAGATTGCTGTGCAGGGAATCGACGATATGTCCGTCGGTCAGGTTGTGCACTGCGCGCATACCCCCGCAACCGGGGCAGTACACACCGAACAACGCATACACGGGGCACAGACCATAAGCGCCCTCGACATGCGGGTCCCGTACGTGCAGCAGCAACACCGCCGCCGCACCCGCGGCCGCCGCCGCACCGGGTAGCAACAGGCCGCGCCACCCGGCCGGCCACATACGGCCGGCCGACCCGTCCGCTTCCGGAACCACGGGGTCCACGAGCTCGCGTGGTTCGGCTGCGTCGGAGTCGTTCACGTCCTCAACGGTAGTCGCGGCGCCCGGGTTGATGCCACAACCAACGGAGGTGCTTGCTCCGTTTCCACAGTTCCAGGTATAGAAGCTCCGCCGAATGGGCATTCTGAGCTAACAGTGCCCCGGGCCGCACCGATATTCGGGACAACGCAGACATCTCGGAAGACGCGTAGCGGAACAGCGCTTGCTCTTGTAAGCACCCAGCTTGCAGAGCTACCGTGTCAGCAGGCACAAAGGAGTGTTCTGATGCTGGTGAAGTCGATTACCGCGCTGTCGCAGGCGCACGAAGGCGCGCTGACCGCCCCGTACCGAGCTACGTTGCGCGCACGCCGATTCCGAACGGCGCACTACAACGCGCCGGCCGCCGTTCCCGAGGTCGTTCCCGTGACCACCGTCGACGGTGCCCGCCTGCGAGTGCACTCCTACGGTCCCGCCGACGGCGAGCCGATCGTGCTCGTCCACGGCTGGAGTTGTTGTATCGAATACTGGCACCCCCAGATCAATGCGTTCGCCGACCGCTACCGCGTGATCGCCTACGACCAGCGCGGCCACGGCGACAGCACCCTCGGTCGCGCTCCGCTGGGCGACCGCACCCTCGCCGATGATCTCGCCGCGGTCCTCGACGCGACGCTGCGGCCGGGCCAGATGGCCATGTTGGTCGGACACAGCATGGGCGGTATCACGCTCCAGGCCTGGGCGGCCCGCCATCCACAGCAGGTGGCCCGGCGCGCCCGCGCGGTCGTCCTCGCCAACACCTCCTCGGGCAATATCCGCTACGACACCGATCTGCTGCCGCTGCTGAACAAACCGCTCAGCGTGGGAAATCAGCCGCTGACCCTGCTAGGTTCGCCGATCCGGCTACCGATGATCGTCGCGGAGTCCCTCCTCACCACCCCGCTCCCGCTGCCAGGCGGCTGGGCGGCCCGGGAAATCCTCAAGGAACGCATCATGGCCCGCGGCGCCACCAACGAACAGGCCGATTTCGCCCTGAACATCGTGCGTTCGTGCCGTCCGCTCGCCCGCGGCCGGCATGCCGCGATCCTGGCGGATATGCAACTGGGTGCGGCCGCCGCGAACCTGACCGTGCCCACCACGATCATCGCCGGCCGCTACGACCGGCTGCTGCCCGAACGCATGTCGCGGCTCATCGCCGACACTATGGAAGCGGCCGGGCACCGGCCGGATTACCAGGTCTGGCCCACCGGGCACCTGGGCAATATCGAGCGGATCGACCATTTCAACACCGAGCTGACCGCCATCCTGAACCGCACCAGCCCGCAGTCCGTGGCCGCGGGCTGAGCGGAAAGTCCCCGAGTCCGGTCAGTGTCGCCCGGCTCGGCGGACCCTCCGCATCCGCCTGGGCCACCGGGAATCCGGAGCCGGAATATCGGTTGCGGCGCGTCGTTGCACGGAGGTGACGACCGCAACCGATAGGACTGGATGATGCGCGCAGCCACCTACGACGGGTACACCACCGAAAACAGCGATGTGCGAGTGCGTGACCTGCCGAAACCCAAGGTGTTCCCGGGTTCGGTGCTGATCGAGGTGCGCGCGGCCGGAGTGAACCCGGTCGACTGGAAGCTGATGTCGGGCGCCCTGGACGGCCTGATCGATGCGGTGTTCCCGGTGATTCCCGGCTGGGATGTCGCCGGAATCGTAGTCGAAACCGGTATCGATACGCCCGAGTTCGAGATCGGCGACGAGGTGCTGGCCTATGCCCGCAAGGATGTCCTGCAGGCCGGAACCTTCGCGGAACTGGTCGCCGTCGAGGCCGCGCATGTGGCGCGCAAACCGGCCGACCTGCCCTGGGAGCAGGCCGGTGCACTGCCGCTGGCCGGCGGAACTGCCCTGCGCACCCTCGATATCTTGGGGGTGACCGGCGAGGACACCGTACTGATCCATGCCGCGGCGGGCGGCGTGGGCAGTCTGGGGGTTCAGATCGCCCGGGCGCGCGGGGCGCGGGTCCTGGGTACCGCTTCCGAACGCAATCACGATTTCCTGCGCGATCTGGGCGCGGAGCCGGTGGCCTACGGCGAGGGCATCGTCGAACGCGTCCGTGAGCTCGCTCCCGACGGCGTACAGGCCGTGGCCGAGTTCGTGGGCGGCCAGCTCGACACCACGCTGGCGGTGCTGGCCCGGGGCGGGCGCCACGCCTCGATCGCCGACGGCACGGTCACCGAGCACGGCGGCCACTCCGTCTGGGTGCGTCCGGACGGCGCCCATACCCAGCGGCTCGCCGACCTCGCCGCCAAGGGCGACCTCACGGTCCCGGTCGCGGCGACCTTCTCCCTCGAGGAGATCGCCGACGCCTTCGCCGCGGGTCAGTCGGGCCATACTCGCGGCAAGAACGTCATCGTGCT
>JABFXT010000622.1 GCA_013361595.1 Nocardia sp.
AGTCGAAATCGTGGTCGGTGCCCGATTCCTTGACCGTCTTCTCATCGATATCGCCGATCGCGATCTTCGCGCCCAGCTTCTCCAGGGCCACCGCGGTGGCCAGGCCGATACCCCGGGCGCCGCCGGTGATCACGACGACCTTTCCCCGCACGGATTCGGTTTTACTCACAGTTTTCCTGTCGCCGTAACGCCTCATCCCTTCTCCCCTTTGAGTCGCAGCAGTGCGCCGATATCGATCCGGCGCATACCCCGCGCTCCGGCGGCACGCATGGCACCCAGCCCGATCAGGATCTTGTTGAGGTCGTAGGGCATCCAGGTGAGTTCGCGTTCCTGGGTCGGCAGCATCGGCGTGGTGATCGCCTTGGCCTTGCAGTACTTGCGCACCCCGTTCGGGCCACCCCAGCGAGCGCCGACCCCGGAATCGCCCCAGCCGCCCATCGGGAGCGCGAAATTGAACAGGTTGGCGAAGACATCGTTGATATTGACCGCGCCCGCGTTCAGTGCCCGGGCCACTCGCTCACCCCGCGCCTTGTCTCCGGTCCAGACTGTCGCAGACAGTCCGTACACCGAGTCGTTGGCCAGCCGGATCGCCTCCGCCTCGTCGGCCACCTTCATCACCGGCAGGGTCGGTCCGAAGGTCTCCTCGGTGATACACGACATGGTGTGGTCCACATCCACGAGCACGGTCGGCTCGAAGAAGGTGCCGACGCCGGTGCGTTTGCCGCCGGTCAGCACCGTGGCCCCGGCGGCGACGGCCTCGTCGATATGCCGCGCGACGATGCCGACCTGGCTCTCGTTGGCCATGGCGCCCACATCGTTGCGCGGTGTGCGATCGTCGCGACCCTGTCGCAGGGCCTTGACGTTCGCGGTCAGCTTTTCGACGAACTCGTCGTAGACGGGGGCCTCCACATAGACCCGCTCCACCGAGATACAGACCTGCCCGGAATTGAACATGCCGCCGAACGCGATACCGTGCGCGGCACGATCGAGGTCGGCGTCGGCGAGGACGATCGCCGGATCCTTACCGCCCAGTTCCAGGCTGTAGGGAACCAGTCGCGCGGCGCAGGCCGCGGCGATCCGGCGACCGGTCGCGGTGGATCCGGTGAACTGGATGTAATCGGCGTGCTCGACCACGGCCGCGCCGGTGGCGCCCGCGCCGGTGACGACGGACAGCACCGGCGGAGCGCCGATCTCAGCCCAGCCGCGGGCGAGCTCGAGGGCGGACAGGGGAGTCACCTCGGACGGTTTCAAGATCACCGCCGCGCCGGCGGCCAGGGCGGGGATCACGTCGAGCAGCGGCATGGCCAGCGGGAAGTTCCACGGCGTGATCACCCCGACCACCGGATACGGTTCGAATACCGTGGTCAGCCGTTTCACCCGGGCCAGTGGGCTGTGCGGGGCGGGATGTTCGTCGGCCAGGAATTTGGCGGCGCGGCGCGCGTAGTAGCCGATGAGATCACTGCCGAAGTTCGGGTCGCTGAGCGACTCGACCCGCGGTTTACCTGTCTCGGACTGCAGTACATCGGCCAGCACCTCGGTGTTGTCGATGATCCAATCCTGGAGTTTGAGCAGCCATTCCTTGCGCTCGTCGGCGCCGATGGCCTGCCATACGCGTTGATGCTCGCGCAGCTCGGCGATGGCCGCGACGACCTGCTCGGCCGTCATATCCGGTACCGAGCCGACCACCTCGCCGGTGGCGGGATTCAGGACTCGGATCTCCGAGTCCGCGGGCTTGTCCACGGTTTTCGCCGTGGCGTCGGGTTGTCCCGATTCGGTTTTGGTCACTGCGTTCTCCCACTGCGTCGTGCTCGGAACCGCTGCGGCTGATCGGTGTGAATCAGCTCACCGGCTCGATCGTGACACACTGTGCGAGACACCGCGCCCGGTCGCGGTGTCCGATGCCGGGATCTACTGGGGTTCGCGAGCCAACCGGCGCAGTGGCGGCTCGGTTGCCGGGGGCACCCGGCGGTCGGGTAATTCGGCGAGCAGTTCGGTGGTGGCCGCCGCGACGGCGGCGACGGCTTTGTCCACCGCGGGTTTGGTGGCCGAACTCAGCCCGGTCAGCCCACCGACTTTGCGCACATACTGCAGTGCGGCGGCATAGATCTCCTGCTCGGTAGCGGCGGGTTCCAGACCTCGCAAGACGGTGATGTTTCTACACATGAATGCACATTAGCGCTGGAACAGGGCCCGTGGCAGGGCAAGGAAGAAATGTGAAAATACATTGCTCGGACCGACCGGGGGCCCTGGACCTAGACTCACGGTATGGCTGCTGCCGGATTGCCCACGCCGACCCCCTTTCCCTATCCGGAGCTCGACAAGCGCGAGGAAGACCATTGGTCCGGCGCGCAGATCGAGGACGACCGCCTGCGCGCGTTGTCACTGGGCGCCTTCTACTCGGCGCGCTGGGACGCCTTCCACGACGCGCTGCTGCTCGGTCCGGAACGCGATCACCCGCTCGGCGACCGGCGTGAACTGGCCATCGACACGCTCACCGGAGCCTGGGGCATCACCGACGGCACCGAGGCCCGCGCATCCATGGAACAGCTGCTCGAGGGTATGCACGCCCCGCTGTACGCCCTGGTCCACCCATTGGTCACCGCGTCGCTGAATGCCAGCGAGCGGGACCGGTTCGGTGAGCGCGCCGATCGGCACCGCGCTTTCCTGCGGCAGGTCGCCTCGTTCCGGGGGATCGACAATTCCGAGGCGCTCGTCCGCGATTACGATATCTGGTCCCAGGCGATCAAGATCGGTTTCACCGATCATCTGTCCCGGCCGCTACCCGCCGATATCCACGCCTGGGATCTGGCCAGGGTCGTCGCGGTGGCGCGCATGTCCTACACGGCCGGCTATATCGAAGACGATGTGGCGTGGGACTACCTGGGCCGCGCGCTACCGCTGGCCCAGCGCAAATACCGGAACTGGCGGCAGTTCGGCGACGCCTACCTCACCGGCTGGACCTATTGGCAGGCTTGCGAGGATCTGGCCGAACTGAAGGTCGGCGGTGTCGATCGCCGACTGGAGTTGCTCCGTCTCTGGCTCCGCCCGACCAGCCCGTGGAATCGCATCGGCCTGGCCTAGTCGGGTAGGTCCGCACCGGCCGGTGCGGGGTCAGCGTTGTTCGGCCAGCCATTGCTCGAAGGTGGTCGGGGCGATTCGGGCGTTCTCCCCGGGCAGCAGTGCGTTACCGGCCATCTCCGGTCCGAAC
>JABFXT010000301.1 GCA_013361595.1 Nocardia sp.
GTTCGGTGTCGACGGCGTAGCCACCGCCGGGCAGCGGCCGGACCGCGGTGGCAGCGGTGAGTGGATGCACGGTGGCGCCCGCCTGCTCGGCCAGGAAGAGGTAGTTCGTGGTGGTCGTGTTCTTGGCGTTGTGCGGGCAGCCGGTCAGGCATCGGGCGCAGTGCACACAACCGCTGCGGCGCGGGCCCGCGCCACCGAAGTAAGGGTCGTCGACCTCGGTGCCGGGATCGTTCTCGTTGAAGAACACCCCCACGTCCGTGGGGTGGAAGGTTTCGGCCACACCCATATCGGCGGCGACATCCCGGATCACCTCGTCGGCCGGGGTGGTGCGCGGGTTGGTCGCCACACCGAGCATGCGTCGCGCCTGGTCGTAGTAGGGCGCGAGTTCGGCCTGCCAGTCGGTGATATGCGCCCACTGCCGATCGGTGAAGAAATCGGTGAGCGGTTCGTAGAGGGTGTTGCCGTAGATGAGGGAGCCGCCGCCCACCCCGGTCCCGGAAAAGACCGCGCATTTGCCGAGCAGGCTGATCCGCTGCGGCCCGGTGAACCCGAGTTTGGGCGCCCAGATGGATTTGCGCAGGTTCCAGTTGCTGCGGGGCAGTGACTCCGCGTCCCAGCGCCGACCGGCCTCGAGGACGCCGACTCGATAGCCTTTCTCGGTGAGCCGCAGGGCGCTCACACTGCCGCCGAATCCCGATCCGACGACCACCACGTCGTAGTCGAACTCTGACATGATCTTCCTCTCACCCGACTCGATGGTGAGATGGTTTCATACTCATTCTTTCATCGAATGACGCGGCGGGGGTGTGCTGGCGTCGCCGCACGCCATACGGTAAGCACTGGCATGTGAAGAGCGATTCGGGAACCGGCGGATCCGAGACCTCGGCCACGGACCGCGATCCCGGCGGCGCGCTCGGCGCGGTGCTGTCGGACCGCCTGCTCACCGTGCCCAACGTCCTGAGCGTGCTGCGGTTGATCGGTGTGCCGCTGTTCCTGTGGCTGCTGCTGGTGCGGCACGCCGACGGCTGGGCGTTCGCGCTGCTCATCCTGAGCGGGTTCACGGATTTCCTCGACGGCAAGCTCGCCAGGTTGCTGGACCAGTCCTCACGACTGGGCGCCCTGCTGGACCCCTTCGTCGACCGCCTCTACCTGGTCACCACCTTGATCGCGTTCGTCGTGCGCGGGCTCATCCCCTGGTGGGTGGCCGCACTGCTGATCGGACGCGATGTAGTGCTGACCCTGACTCTGACGGTCTATCGCCGCCGCGACCTGGACCCGCCCGAGGTCATCTACCTCGGCAAGGCGGCGACCTTCGCGCTCATGTCCGCGCTGCCCTGGCTGCTGGCCGGGGAGATGGACTGGGCCGGAGACGGTTTCGGTGCGGCGTTCGGCGGGGCACTACTTATCTGGGGTACGGCCGTCTATGTGTGGACCGGTCTGCTCTACCTGGGCCGGGCCGTCGCGGTGGCGCGCCGGATACCCCCGGCCCCGGCCGGAGGCCGTGTCACACACGGCGGGGATACCGGCGCGGCAGATGACGGTGGGCTCGCATAGAGTTGCGGGCATCGTGCACGACGACACGAGGAAAGGACACCACGTGAACCGGGCTCCGGAGGATCTGCGCTACACCGCGGAACATGAATGGGTGCGTCGGATCGAGCCCACCCGGGTCCGGGTCGGGATCACCGATTACGCCCAGTCGCAACTCGGTGACGTCGTGTTCGTTCAGTTGCCGGAATCCGGCGCCGAGGTCGCCGCCGGGGACAGCATCGCCGAGGTCGAATCGACGAAGAGCGTTTCCGATATCTACGCTCCACTGAGCGCGAAAGTCGTTGCGGTGAACCAGGAATTGGAGGCGAAGCCGGAAACGCTGAATACCGATCCCTACGGTGACGGGTGGTTGTTCGAACTCGAGGTGGGCGATGCGTCCGCACTGGACTCGAGTGTCGCCGAACTGCTCGATGCCGTGGGTTATCAAGGAGTTATCGGGGGCTGATCCAGCCTTCCCGGTTCTACCTGCACGGGTGCGGCCCGGCAGGGTACGGTCAAAGCCAACGGATGTGCCGCCCGGAGTCGGGGCCGCCCAGCCACGTCTTATCGCGGCATCTGCCTGCATGGTTTATGAGGTTCGAGGAGGAGAGAAACGGTGAGCGAGAACAAAGACCCGGGTTACGGGGAGACCGCGGCCGAGACGACGTCGGTCTTCCGCGCGGATTTCCTGAACGAGGTCGACGCATCGCGCTCCGGCGAGCCGACCGGCGAGCAGCCGGTGCAGGGTGTCGAAGGTCTTCCGGTCGGGGCGGCGCTGCTGGTCGTCAAACGTGGCCCGAATGCGGGATCGCGGTTTCTGCTGGACCAGCCCACCACGTCCGCCGGTCGTCATCCCGACAGCGATATCTTTCTCGACGATGTCACCGTCAGCCGTCGCCATGCCGAGTTCCGGCAGGACGAGGATTCCTTCCAGGTCGTCGACGTGGGCAGCCTGAACGGCACCTACGTCAATCGCGAGCCGGTGGATTCCTCGGAGCTGCAGAACGGTGACGAAGTACAGATCGGTAAGTTCCGGCTGGTGTTCCTCACCGGTCCGCGGACGCAGGAGGCCGGTTCGGCCGCCGGTGCGGGAAGTTTGTGAACAGCTGACGATCGGTGCGCCGGTCCGGGTGATCGGCGCTTCGGCATGAAAGACTCGAGATCATGACAGGCGCGGCGCAGCAGTGGGCGCACGGAGGGATGTCGATCGGCTCCGTGCTCGATCTGCTGCGACCGGATTTTCCGGATATCACCATTTCCAAGATCCGCTTCCTGGAAGCGGAGGGTCTGATCCGGCCGGAGCGGACGCCGTCGGGCTACCGGCGGTTCTCGGTCGCGGACTGCGAGCGGCTGCGTTTCGTATTGACGGCGCAGCGCGACCAGTACCTTCCGTTGAAGGTGATCAAGGAACAGCTCGAGGCGATCGACAGCGGTGCGGCGACGCTCGGGGTGCGCGAAGCCCGTGCCCGGGCGCGCACCGCTCGTCCGGATACGGGGCAGCCGGTGCCGGACGACCGGACCGAGGAGACGGCACCACGGCCGCCGCGGCGGCTCGGCGTGCCACCGGGGCGGATCACCCCGGACGATTTCGAATTCGATCACCAGATCCGGGTCACCCGGGAAGACCTGCTGGACCGGGCCGGGATCGACGAGAAATTCCTCAACGACCTGA
>JABFXT010000475.1 GCA_013361595.1 Nocardia sp.
CGCCAGCCCGGTGCCCGCGCCGATGAGCGCCCAGACCGCGAGGGCGCCCACCCGGCCGCCGGTGTCGCCGCGAGCCAGGAAGATCGCGGCGACCGTGCCCAGGGCGAGTGCCGCCGCGCCCGCCAGCACGATCGCGCGGTCGCGGATCCGGTCCAGCACCGCGGGCAGTACCAGCGCGGCGCCCATCGTGCCGAACCCATTGGCCGCCAGCAGTACCGCCACATCGGACGGTGAACCGCCCTGGACGTCGCGCACATAGTTGACGGTGTTCACCATCACCACGGATCCGGCCGCGGCTACCGCCAGGTTCACCCCGAGCAGGCCACGAAGCCGCGGGGTGGCGGCGAAGATCCGCATTCCGGCGGCGGTGCGGTCCCAGATGCCCGTCACCGCGCGCGGCGCGGCATCGGGGATCGCGGTTCCGGCCACCAGCGCGGCGGAGGCGAGGAAACCCAGCGCGGTCCCGGCGAACAGGCGGTGGAAGTCCAGCACCGTCAGCAACAGCGCCGCCAACAGCGGGCTGAGCAGGGTCTCCATGGTGGCGGCGAGTTGCGACGCGGACAGTGCCCGGGTGTAGTCGCGTTCATCGGGCAGGATATCCGGCAGCGCGGCCTGGAACGCCGGGGTGAACACGGCCGACGCCGTCTGCAGCACGGCGACCGACAGGTACACCTGCCACACCTCGGTCACGAACGGCAGGCTCAGCGCGACGGCCACACGCACCAGGTCCAGCGCGACCAGTAGTGCCCGGCGCGGTAGCCGGTCGGCGTAGGCCGCCGCGATCGGGGCCACCGAGACGTACACGACCATCTTGACGGCGAGTGCGGTGCCGAGAACCAGGCCGGCGTCACCGCCCGCGAGCTGATAGGCGAGCAGCCCCAGTGCCACGGTCGCGAGCCCGGTTCCGCACAGTGCCGATACCTGCGCCGTGAACAGGCGCCGGTAGGCGCGATGGCCGAACAGTGACACCCTCGACTCCTCGATCCGCGACGAGCACCGGCAGAATATGTGCTCGTGTACGCACATGATAGTAGTAGCCACTGGTCCGAGCTGCCGCCCCCGGAACTGGTCGAGACGGCGTCGGTGGCCATGCGGATGCTGGCCGACCCCACCCGGCTACGTCTGCTGTGGCTGCTCAGCGGTGCGGAGCTGGATGTCGGCTCACTGGCCGAACGGGTATCGCTGGCCCGGCCGGCGGTATCGCAGCATCTGGCCAAACTGGAACTGGCCGGGCTGGTGCTGCGGCGGCGGGACGGCCGGCGCATGCTGTACCGCACCCGTGGCGGGCATGTGCGCCGGCTGCTGGTGGAAGCCTTGAACGCCGCCGAACATCATGTGCGCGGAATACCGGACCACGACTGAGGATTCGCGACCTCCCGGGCAGAATGCGCGGTGCCGCGATCCGATCGGCCGGCGGCTTCCGGGCGGTCGGCGAGGCCCAGGCGCAGATGCTCGCTGTGGTAGATCGCCTCGTCGAGTAGCTGGGCCACATGGTTGTCGTAGAGGCTGTAGACGATGCTGCGCCCGGCCCGGGCGCCGGTGACCAGGCCGAGATTCCGGAGCAATCGCAGCTGATGGGAGACCGCCGACTGTTCCATTCCGACCGCGGCCGCCAGCTCGGTCACCGGTAGCGGTCCCTGCCGCAGTTCGCTCAGGATCAACAGCCGGCTCGGCGTGGCCAGCGCCTGCAGTGTGGTCGCCACCCGGCCCGCCGCGTCGGCGTCCAGCCGCTCGATCGGCCGGTCCCGGCCTTCGACCCCGTGTCCCATAAATGAGCAGCATATCAACCAGCATAAATGAAGACATCTTCATGTGTTCTGCTATCGTCGGCCGCACTGTTCCCTGTGGAGGTGATCTGTGGCCGCTCCGACGCATCCGCCCACCGTCTCGGGCCTCGGGGCCGCGCCGGCGGTCCGGGCGCGCCGCACCGGGCTCTTCGCACTGTCCGAAACGCGATGGGCGGCGACATCGGCCGCCCTGTTCGCGGCCGGTGTCGCGACGCACCTGCTGGACGGGCCGGTCTGGCTGTGGTGGTCGCTGTTTCTGGCCTGCTACGCGGCCGGCGGGTGGGAACCGGCCGTGGCCGGGCTCCGCGCGTTACGTGCCAAGACTCTGGACGTGGACCTGCTGATGGTCGCCGCCGCCCTGGGCGCCGCGGCCATCGGCCAGGTCGCAGACGGGGCGCTGCTGATCGTCATCTTCGCGACCTCGGGCGCGCTGGAGGCGTTCGGGACCGCGCGCACCGAGGATTCGGTACGCGGACTGCTGGACCTGGCCCCCGACACCGCGACCCGGGTCGGCGCGGCCGATACGGAGGAGCCGGTCGCGGTCGTGGACCTGGAGATCGGCGATACGGTTCTGGTCCGGCCCGGGGAACGGATCGCCGCCGATGCCACGGTCGTATCCGGCAGCAGCGAAGTCGACCAGGCCACCATTACCGGTGAACCGCTGCCGGTGGACAGATCCGCCGGCGACGAGGTGTTCGCGGGCACGCTCAACGGCACCGGCTCGCTGCTGATCCGGGTCGACCGCCGGGCCGAGGATTCGGTGGTCGCCCGGATCGCCTCGCTGGTGGACGAGGCGAGCCGCACCAAGGCCCGCACCCAGCTGTTCATCGAGAAGATCGAACAGCGCTATTCGCTGGCGATGGTGGTGGCCACGCCGGTGATATTCGTGATGCCGCTGTTGTTCGGCGACACACTGGTGCGGGCGCTGCTGCGTGCGATGACGTTCATGATCGTCGCGTCGCCGTGCGCGGTAGTGCTGGCCACCATGCCTCCGCTCCTGGCCGCTGTCGCCACCGCCGGCCGCCACGGTGTCCTGGTGAAATCAGCGGTCGTGCTGGAGCGGCTCGGCACCACCGAGCTGCTGGCGTTCGACAAGACCGGCACCCTGACCGCGGGCACGCCCGAGGTCGCCGAGATATGGTGCGCCACCGAGTCGTACGCCGCCGCCGAGGTGCTCCGGCTCGCGGCGGCAGTGGAACGCCGCAGTGAACACCCGCTCGCCGGGGCCGTCGTCCGGGCCGCCCGTGCGCGGGGCCTGGAGCTGCCGCCGGTCCACGAATTCCTCGCTCAGCCGGGCCGTGGTGTGCGCGCCCGGGTCGACCGCCGTCTGGTCGAGGTCGGGTCGCCGCGGCTGCCGTCGGACGGGGAGCCCGGTGCCGCCACCCCGGCGGTGACCGCCGCGGTGGC
>JABFXT010000829.1 GCA_013361595.1 Nocardia sp.
ACGCCTGGGTCCGGCCCCGGCACGCGGGCGCCGTCGCCTTCCAGAACGCGGCTGCCGCGGCGCTGCGGGCCTGTCTGTTCGTCCACTACGACATCCGCCGGCTCACCCGCGAGGTGAACGAGAGCTACGAGATCAGCCTCCGGCCGGCCACGACCGCGAGGACCGTATCGTGACCATCCCCTGGCCCCCGACGGCCGAGACCCTGCTCCCGGCCGACCACGACAGCGCCGTCCTGGTCGGGCGGGTGATGGGCTCCCACGGACCCTGCGTGGTCACCGTGCGCGACAACCACCTGATCGATATCACCGAACGGGCCCCGACCGTGCGGGATCTGGCCGAGCACGACGACCCCGCCGCCTTCGTCCGCGGCTGCGCGGGCCCGGATCTCGGTCCGGTCGCGGAGGCGATCGCGCACACCCCACCGGAGCTCCGGCGGCCCGGGACCCCCCGGCTGCTCAGCCCGATCGATCTGCAACCGGTCAAGGCGGCGGGTGTCACTTTCGTCGTTTCCCTGATGGAGCGCGTCATCGAGGAACGCTGCCGCGGCGACGCCTCGCTGGCCGACAAGGTGCGCGAGCAGATCACCGAACATGTGGGCACCGATCTGTCCGCGCTGGAACCCGGTTCGGCCGAGACCGCGCGGCTCAAGGAGCTACTCGTCGCCGAGGGCTGGTGGAGTCAGTACCTGGAGGTCGGGCTCGGTCCCGATGCCGAGATCTTCACCAAATGCGCGCCGATGGCCAGTGTCGGAACCGGCACCGATATCGGGGTGCACCCCCGATCCACCTGGAACAACCCGGAACCCGAAGTGGTGCTGCTGATCTCGTCGGCCGGCCGGGCAGTCGGCGCCTGCCTCGGAAACGATGTCAATCTCCGTGATTTCGAGGGCCGTTCGGCGCTGCTGCTGACCGCGGCCAAGGACAACAACGCTTCCGCGGCCGTCGGTCCGTTCGTCCGGCTCTTCGACGACGCCTTCGATCTGGACACCGTACGCACACTGACCGTGACACTGCGGATCCACGGTGTCGACGATTTCACCTTGCGGGCCGAATCGTCGATGGCCGAGATCAGCCGCGATCCGGCGGATCTCATCCACCAGCTCATGGGCCGGCATCACCAGTACCCCGACGGGGTGGTGCTCTTCCTCGGCACCATGTTCGCTCCGGTTCAGGACCGCGCCGAACCGGGACTCGGATTCACCCACCGCCCGGACGATCTGGTCGCTATCGGTACGCCCGCACTGGGTGGCCTGATCAACCGGGTGCGGACCAGCGACGAATGCGAACCGTGGCGATTCGGTACCGCGGACCTGTTCCGCAGCCTCTCCGCCCGGGGGGTGCTGTAGGACGGTTTCAGGACGATCGGCCCGGTATACCCGGGTCACCGCGATCGCGGACTCCTGCAGACTGCCCAGCACCAGGGTCCCCGCCTGCTCGGCCACCCCGGTGACCTTCGAATCGCGCCACTGCTCGAGGGGCCGGCGGCGCGACGACTCGGTGAAGTAGATCGTGCCGTCCCGCGGGTCGCGCACCACATCGCCGGCGAAGTTGAGCGCGCGCCCTCGCGTTCACCGGACCACTGTCGCCGATCGGTGCCGGTTCATCACAGGTAACGTTGCGCCGGTCCCCGCCGAAGTCCACTTCGAACAGGAGGATCTCTGGTGAAGAAGACGATGATCGCTGCCGCGCGCCTCGCCGCCGCCGGTGTTTCGGGTCTGGCCTTCGTCGCGATCGTGGGATCCGGCGCCGCCGGCGCCGCGCCACAGGACTGCGTCGTGACGAAGGATCTCTTCGGCGCCGCGGCGACCTGCGGGCCCGACGGTGGCACCGGCTATGTCCTGCACGTGGACTGTGTCGGCCTCTACGCCGCCGGCCCGTTCCCGCTGTACGGTGTCGGCCCCTACTACGCACTCAGCTACCCCTTCACGCCGAGCGGTCAGCGCATCACGACAGGCTGTACGGGTATGGGGCCCGGGGTCGTCGCCGTCGCGACCAATGCGTATGTCGAGGTCTATCGGGGCTGATCGCCGCATACGACTCGATCGGATTCGCGATCCATCGCTGCCTGGCCGGCCACCGACGGATAGAGCCGGTGAATGGTGATCGCGGCCGACCGCAGCCGGGAGGTCTCCGGGTCGGTCGGATCCAGGCCGGTGGGTTCGCGGACCCGGCGTAACCGATGGTCGAGGGTATCGTTCGAGGCCGCGGTGGCCGGTTCCTCGAGGCTGATGCGGATCTCGACGGCAGTATGTGCCGGTGCCCACTGCGGTGCCCGGCCGGAACTGATCCGCGCCGAATCCGGCCGGGATCGGTTGCGCGAGGGAGGATCCCGTTTCCGCGACGGCGAAGAGCCCGTACGCTGGTCCGGCAAGCATGGGTCAGTGTGGGAGGAATGCGTTGGGTCGCAGAGATTCGCGGGAAGAACGAGACGTTTCGCCGGAGAACCGCGAAGCCATCCGTAACAACATCAAGAAGGAACTCGGCATCCCCCACACCTTCGAGGGCGCCACGCCGGACGATTTCTCGGCCTGGTTGTCCCGGGTCGAGAACATGATGGAGATCGTCCCCCGGCAGAACCGACGGCCCTTCGACATCACCGACAGCAACGGCGTGACCGATGTGGTGGGGGAGGGGTACATGCTGCGCCGGGTCGCCGATATCCGCAAGGAACTGCAAGCCGGGCTGCGCAATGCCACGGCTCGCCGGGAACTGGCCGAGATACAGCATGTCGCCGATTCCGCGATCCACGACTCGGTGGCGAGGCAGATGGTCGCGGATCAGATCCAGCGGGCGCAGGAAGTGGTGGCGAGGTCGGCGGTGACCGAGGACGCCCGGGATACCGCTCTGGAGGTCGAATTGCAGAATGTGGTCCGGGATCTCCGGGAGCGCCGCTCGAAGATGCGCTGGTCACCACTCCAGCGGGAGCCGATCGCAGTGCTCCTGGGAGCCTTTCTGCTGGTGGGGTTCAGTCTCGTGCTGGTGATCGCGATGTTCACCGATACGGCGGTCCCCGACGTGGTGATGAATATGATCCTGCTGATCCTCGGGTTCTTCTTCGGGCAGTCGGCCGCGGCCGGACGTGGCGGCGGGCGGGAGAACAGACACTGATCGGTGGCGGTCATCGGTGTCCGCGGAGGGGATCGGAGCTACCGGGCGATGGCCCGTCCCCGCGCGGGACGGAGTTGCCCGTAT
>JABFXT010000177.1 GCA_013361595.1 Nocardia sp.
TTTGCCCTTGGCGGCCCCGGCCGCCTTCCGGAACAGATCGATGGTGCCGCCCGCCGGGTAGAGGCCGGTGAAGGCGACCGGCCCCTCGGCGCTGGAATAGTTGTTCTGCGCCGCCGCGACGACCGCGCCGGTGGAGGGCTGGGTGACGACGATGGAGGCGGGCGAACCGACGCTCACCACCGCGTCCTCGGCGGCACGCTGCAACCGCTGGTCCATCGTCCCCGCGATATCGGGTCCGGCCGGGCCCTGGTTGCCGGCCAGCTGTTTGACGAACCGCCCGTTCTCGAACAGTTGTACGGCCCAGCCGGAGTGCTGGTCCTGGCTCTGTTCCCAGACCTTCTTCATGGCGTCGAGCATCGGCGAGAAGATCCGCCGATCGGAGACGATGAGCCGCGGCTCCTGTTTCAAGACCACGCCCGGGATCGGCGCCATCCGCGGGTCCAGGATCGCGAAATCGCCCTCGCGCAGGCTGACCGCGGTGATGGGCTTACCGCCGGCCGCGGCGAGGTCCTCGCGCAGCGAGGCGCCGGTGATCAGGGGGGCCACCGGTTCGATGGCTCGGGCCAGCGCGTCGGTGGAGGCCACCTGATCGGGCATCCGGGTGGGGTCGAGGTCGACGACGTTGATGACCTGCTGAGTCATCAACGGTTTACCGACGTTGTCGACCACCTTGGGCGCCGGGTCCGGGGTGGTGCGCACCAGCTGTACGGTGCGGTTCTGGCTGAGCTCGGGCATGACCACGGCCGGGTCCCAGGAGATCCGCCAGCCGTTGGCGAGTTTGCGGACGTTGCCCTGAAGACCGTACTTCCAGTTCTTCTGCTCGCCGAAGCTCCATTCGACGTCGAGGTTGAAGATCCCGGATTCGGCGTCGAGCCCGATGAATTGCGCCTTCTCGTAGTCGACGGTCCCCGATTCGAGACCCTCGAACATTTGCCGGAGGGTTGCCGAAGCCGCCGAGGGGTACGAGGTCAACTCGGCCGCCCCGGCGTAGTCGTGTTCGTCGAGTCGTTGGGTGAATCGGTCGACGACCGTTTCGGGTCCGGCCGATTCGGTCCCGGTCCCGCACGATCCCATCGCGATTGCCAGCGCCGCCACCCCCGTAAGGGCCATAGCGCCCCGGAAGCGAAAGCGGCGGGATCCCCTCACGTCCATGTCGCCCACTCTTCACTCTTGTCACACCGGTAACAAGACAACCGTACCTGAAAAATGCCTGCTTGCGAGTCATCGCAAACCCGAAAACGTACCCGTGACCACCGTGTGCAGTTGGGGCCGAGCCCAACTCGCCGCACAGCGGACCATGATCAATTATCGGGGCGCCCGAGAACACCCGGCGACGCTACGCTACCGATCGACCAGAAGCGGTGCGTCGTTACCCCGCAAGTCCGCATTCATCGAAGAGATACCCGCTCACGGTAGCTCAGAATCATCCCCACGCGGGTGAGGTGTCGGTAGGGTTGCTGCCATGTCCGACGGCACCCTCCCGCAAACCTCGAGCAGCCCGATCCTGGTCCTCAACGGCCCGAATCTGAATATGCTCGGCACCCGGCAACCCGAGGTGTACGGGTCGGAAACCCTCGACGATGTAATCGAATTGTGTCGTCGGGCCGCGGCTGCGCACGGCCGGGAGATCGCCCATTTCCAGTCGAATTCCGAGGGCGAACTGATCGACCGCATCCACGGGGCATACGGGACCGTGTCGGGGATCGTGATAAACCCCGGCGGGCTCACCCACACCTCGGTGGCACTGCGCGACGCACTGGTCATTCCCGAGGTGCCGATCGTCGAAGTCCACATCAGCAATGTGCACGCCCGCGAAGAGTTCCGCCGACACTCCTATGTGTCACCCGTCGCCGACGCGGTGGTCGCCGGGATGGGCATTCAGGGCTATGCCGCGGCGATCGAATACCTGCTGACCCGCCGGGCGTGATCCGCCCGGCCCGCGGTTCGGCGTTCAGTTCGCGGCTTCGATCCGGAAAACGGGGAAGCCCGGAGCGATCGCCGCGAGTTCGGCGTCGGTGGAATCCTTCGTGATGCCCTCGAAGAACCGGCCGACCTCCCAGCCCCAGCGCTCGAGGTAGAGCCGCAGCAGCGGGACCTTGTCCGCGTCGCGGACCTCGATCGCGGTGAATTCCTCGGTCCTCCTGCCCAGCCGCAATTCGCCGCTGCCGGCGACGCGCAGGTTGCGCACCCACTGGGTGTGCCCGCGCGGCGCGACGAGGTAGCGCTGCCCGTCCGCGGCGGTCATGAGGTTGACCATGGTCGTCCGCCATTCACCGGACTTACGGCCGCGCACTGCCAGCAACCGGGATCCGGCGATGCTGATCCCGAGCTTGGGCAGCAGGTTGGCGAATCGGTTGAAGATCGGGTCGAAACCGGTGGGGCCGAGGTAGCGGGTCGTCAGATCGGTCATCGCCTTCTCCTTTGTGAGCACTGCTCTCTGTTGTGAACAACAATCGCACTTTCGCGCGACAAAGTCAAGAGCAGTGCTCTCATTTCGCTTCAGCGCAGGTCAGGCCCGACCTCCAGCCGTACACGGAACCGGACATCGAACCCGATTTCCGCGCGGCCCGCCGAACCCGCTACCGGCCACCCGTTTTTCTGACACGGTGGTCGGGAGCCCGGATCCGGCGTGGATATCGGGCGCGCGCTGGAGCGAATGGCGGAGGAGAGTGGCATGCGAGCCGCGGTTTTCCACGGAACCGAACCCCGACTGGTCATCGAGGAGATCCCGGTCCCGGTCCCCCGGCGGGGCGAGGTCCTGCTGAAGGTCACCGCCTGCGGGGTCTGCCACACCGATCTGCACGTACTGCGATCCGAGGTGAAGTTCCCGGCGCCCGCCGTACTCGGTCACGAAGTCTCCGGCGTGGTCGAACAGCTCGGCGACGGCGTCGACGATATCGCCGTCGGCGACAACGTCGTGTGCAGTTTCATCATGCCCTGCGGCGACTGCCGCCACTGCGTCCGCGGCGCCGAGGATCTGTGCGAGAAATTCTTCGCGTACAACCGCCTCGGCGGCACCCTCTACGACGGCACGACCCGGCTCGCCCGCGCCGACGGCACGCCACTGGCCATGTACTCGATGGGCGGACTCGCCGAATACTGCGTGGTACCCGCGTCCGACGTCTTCACAGTGCCCGACGATGTCGGCCTGGAAGCCGTATCGATCCTGGGATGCAGCTCGTTCACCGCACTCGGCGCCGTACACACCGCCGAACTCGGCCTCGGCGACCGGATCGCCGTCGTCGCAGCCGGCGGGGTGGGATCCTCGATCGTCCAATTCGCCGCGGCGGCCGGGGTCGCCCAGATCATCGCCGTCGACATCAGCGACGAAAAGCTCTCGGCGGTGGCGAAGCTCGGCGCCACCCATACGGTCAACTCCCGGACCGAAGACGCCGCCGCCCGGGTCCGGGAACTCACCGGGGGGCACGGTGTCGATATCGCCTTCGAGGCGCTCGGCAGTGCCGCGACCTTCACCACCGCACTGGACGTGCTCGACGACGGCGGCCGGGCCGTCGTGGTCGGGATCGCACCGGCCGGGTCCACGGGAGCGATAGACCTGGCCCGCCTCGTCCGCCGCAAACTCCAGATCCGCGGCTCCTACGGTGCCAAGGCCCGCACCGATATGCCGACGCTGCTCCGGATGGTCGCGGCGAACACGGTGCGGCCGCAGGAGGTCATCACCCGCCGCTACTCCCTGGCCGAGGCCGACACGGCATACGGCGCGCTGGCCCGCGGTGAGATCGTCGGCCGGGCGATCATCGAAATGGCTCGCGGCGCCACACCACCGGCCACCGCGCGCCGCGCGGATCAATGCGAAAATTCACGGCCGACCGAGTAACGTCGAGCCATGCCGACGGAGGTCCGCAACAACACCGCACTGGAACGCTTCGAGATCACGGTCGACGGCGCAGTCGCGGGATACACCGAATATCAGGACACCGGCGGCGAGCGCGCGTTCGTGCACACCGAGGTGGACCCACGTTTCGACGGCCGAGGCTACGCCCGGGTCCTGGTAGAGGGCGCGCTGAACGCCACCCATCGGGAAGGGCTGGGCGCGCTGCCGATGTGCCGGCAGGTCCAGCAATTCATCGAAACCCACCCGCCGTACCTCTCGATGGTGCCGCACTGGGCTCGTGACCGGCTCGGCATGCCGCAGTGAGCCGCGCAGTTGCCCTGCGGCGTTGCGACAATCCAGCGCCATAGAAACAACCCCACCCACGGGTAGGTAACAAGCCAGGGGGCCGCGCAGTTGCCCCGCGGCGTCGCGACAATCCAGCGCCATAGAAACCCCACCCACCGGTAGGCAACAAGCCAGGGGCCGCGCGGCTGTCCACTGATCGATGGACGGTCCAGCGCCTTGGAGGCAACTCCACCCACGAGCAGGTCACCCGACAGCTTCGACAGCGGACGCGCCGCCCGTCGGTCATGCGGCCCGGCGGTCGGAAACAACCGTGCGAACAGGTGCACCGACGGGGGCTGCGCGGACGTGGTCAGTAGGCGGCTACGGCAGCGTCCAGGGCCTGCTGTAGGTCGGCGCGGACCAGCCGGGCGATCTCCGCGGGTCGTGCCGGGAGGTCGGTGCGGGGCATCCCGAAGTGGAAGCTCGCGGATTTCACGTCCTCCTTCGTCGGCGGCACCGCCGGATCGACCCGTTCGCCGTAGCTCAGACCGAGGCTGACCAGGGCGGGCCGGGTATCGAGTTTGGCTGTCCGGAAAGCGATGTGCCCGATACCGGTGCCGACCGGCTGCACCTGCGCCGGATCGACTTCGTTGCAGGTGCCCTCCGGGAAGATCGCCAGGCTGTCACCGGCGGCCAGGCGTTCGGCGCAGATATCCATCATCCGCTGACCGGCCGCGTTCACCGCCCGCAGGCCGTGATCACGACCGCGGAACACCGGGATCCCGCCCATCATGTCGATCCGGCGGCGCAGCGTGACCTCCTCGAACAACTCGTCCTTGGCCAGCACGCGGGTACGTCCGATGATCGGCCGTAGTTCGCTGCGCCAGGCCGCGGCCGCGAGCGTGTAGGGGTCCAGCTGGGACAGGTGGTTGACCGCGATCAGCAGCGGGGTCCGGGAGCGGATCAGCCTGTGGATCGCTTCCCTGGCCCCGGTCGCGTAGCCGACCCGCGGCCGGTAGCGCCGGCCCAGCAACGCGTATGCGCCCATCGCCTGCAGCCGGTTCTGCCGATGCCGGCGATAGAAGTCGTATACGTCGTCACTGTTGTCCAGGAGCACCTCGGGGGGTCGCATACGGCTGACTCTACGAGCCCGCGGCGGTATGTCCAGACGGCCCGGAAACGGCCGCAGAGTGAACTCTGTACGAAGTGAACCGTTGATCAGAGCGGCACAGTCGGGCAATAACTGCGATGATGGCCAGGTGGCGCAGGCAGATGACCCCGATGATCGCAAGACCCGGGGCGGCCGCGGTGACGGGCACGAGCCCGAACCTGGTCGTCGCGGTAACCGACAGGGTGAGCAGACGGTGCGGGCCGGTACGCTGCTCGTTTCCTCGACCGAACTGGCCGAGCCCACTTTCCGCCGCACGGTGGTCTACATCATCGAGCACAACGACGCCGGAACGCTCGGGGTGGTCCTGAACCGGCCCAGCGATACCCCCGTGCACGATGTGCTTCCGCTGTGGGCGGAGTTGTCCGCGCAACCGCACACGTTGTTCGTGGGCGGACCCGTCAAACGGGACGCGGCGCTGTGCCTGGGCACGCTCCGGGTGGGCGCGTCGATCGACGGGATTCCGGGCCTGCGGCGGGTGGACGGCCGGGTGGTGCTGGTCGATCTGGATGCCGACCCGGACCGGATCGGCCCGCTGGTCGAGGGCGTCCGGGTTTTCGCCGGATACGCGGGCTGGACCTTCGGTCAGCTGGACAGCGAGCTGGCCAACGACGACTGGATCGTAGTGTCGGCGCTGCCCAGCGATCCGATCGCCGGTCGGCGCACCGATATGTGGGCCCAGGTCCTGCGCCGGCAACCGTTGCCGCTGTCGCTGCTGGCCACCCACCCGATCGAGGTCGAACGCAACTGACGGCGCGTGATCCCCGCCGGTTTCCGCGGGGATCACGCCGTCGGCGGGTCAGATATCGAGTTCTTCGACGGGGGCGTGTTCGGCGATATCGGCGACCCGCCGGTACAGCGGATCGCCGATCTTGTCCTTCAGCTCCTCGACGGTGTCGACAATGGTGAGCATGTAGTCGCCCCAGTCGTGTTCGATCCCGAGCATGCGGCGCCAATTCTTCAGGTCGCGCAGCCAGTTCTCGGATTCGGGATAGTCCGACCAGTTCGCGTACTGCTCGTGCAGTACGAATTTGCCTTTGCGGCTTCGGAACACGCGTAGATGCTCCATCCGCTCCTCGCCGGCGTCCCGGTGCTCGACGAGCAGAGCCCCCTGGAATCGCACCTGGCGGGCGCCGTTGTGACCGACCCGCAGCACGATCTCCTCGAACCCCTCGATTTTGCCCTCCTCCAGTTCGATGAAGCGCCTGAGCGCGGTGACCACCGCACCGGACAGATTCCCGCCGACCAATTCCTGCGCCCGCCGGAACAGTGGCAGATCGTCATCGGCGACGTAGATCGTCTTGTTCGGCATGAGCCAACTATACGTAGACATATACGTATAGACAAGATCATGGGCGGGTCGTTTCGCGCAATCGCAAGTCATGCCGATCACCCCCCTTGAGATCTACCTATTGAACGTGCCGTTGAATAGCGGTACGGTAGGTGATGTTCCGATAAAGCATTCCGGGCTATGCGGCTCATCACAGCAGCCGCACCGGGGCGCGAACGAGTGAGGACCCACCGATGAACCCGAATCCCGCACAGCGCACCCGCCGTCTCGCCGCGCGAATCGCCGCGATCGCGGTCCTCGCCCTCGTACCACTGGCCGCGGCCGGCACCGCCCTGGCCGACCCCGCACAGGCCACACAGATCAGCGATTCCCACGATTCCGGCGATAGCTTCGGCGATAGCTCCAGCTGGAACGGCGACGGTGATTTCGGCTGGGACGACAACGGCAATTACGGCTACACCGACCACAATCAGCAGAACTACGACGGGTACGAAGACCACCTCAACAGCGGCGGCAACCAGTACCCCGATCGCGACTCGCACAGCAATTTCGACAGCGACCGCGGTTACGACCAGCCGGCCGACTGGGACCGCGAGAACCACGGCGGCGGCTCGCAGAGTCCGGTCGTCTGGAACGTTCCCAACCCCTACATCCCGCCGGCCGCCCCGAGCCTGCTGCCGCAGATCCAGCTGCCGCAACTGCCGTTCGCGCTGCCGGGACTGCCGCGCCTCCCCTGAGTTGGACGGCAACTCGCGCCACTCTTTCAAGTGCCGCTGATCAGCGGTACATAAGACAGCGAGTCGCTATCGGATTCTACTGACGCGGGACAGGCGGCGCAGATCCGGCCTGCCCGGCGGCCACCGAATTTCGTGGAGACCCGGCCGAACAGACCGACGAGCCCGGCCGGGGTCCAGGGTTCGGCGACCGGGGCGATAGCCCGCCGGGGGAATGGAACCCCGTGGCCGAGGGATCACGCCGACCACCGCCTGCTCGACCGGCCGCGCGGCGTCAGTACAGGTCGACACCCTCCCACAGGCGCCGGGTCGGATACGGATCGTCCACAACGGCGGGCTCGAGGTCCAGCCGCATGGTGGCCCGGCGCTCTGGTTCGTATCGTGGCCAGTCCACCCGGCCGGTGCCAGCGAACCGGACCCAGGTGCGATGCATCAGGTCGGCCAGCCCCTGGGGTGGATTCGGTCCGGTGAGCCATTGCATCCGCCGGTCCCGTAACTGGTCGAAGACGAACGGGACTTCGAGAAAGTGACAGGCGCCGAGCTGTCCATCGAACTGCGGCGAGCGCCAGGCGAATTCGTACATATACGTGGCCGCCGGCGCACCGGCGCGCGCATCGCCCAGCCGCAGGCCCGGGATCGTATAGAACCAGTCCGCCTGCAGAATCGCCAGCAACGCCCCCGGGCCGGCGTCCGGGTGGGCGGCACGATAGGCGGACAGTGCCCGGTCGACCGGGAGCCGGTACAGGCGCATCGCGGTGACCAGTTCTTCTTCGGTGACCGTATCGAGGCTCCGGAACGGCACCAGCGACAGCCGTCCCTCCTCGCTGTTGTGGCCGAGCAGCACATCCACATCGCCGCCCGCGCCCGCGGTGACGGCATCGATCGGGGTGGTGGGCAGCGTGCTGCCGTCGAGCGTGGGCCGCCACATATTGACGCGACATCCCGGCTCGCCACCCCAGCGTTGCGGATCCGGCTGCCGCGCCAGATCGTTCATGACCGCAACCTGGGCAGCGAGCACACGTTCGACACCGGCGGCCGCGAGTGCCGCGCGGGTCGGGGCCACGCCCACCTTCGCGACGAGCCGCTGCCCGATCAGGTGCGCGGTGTCGCCGGAGTAACAGAGATTTCCCGCACCGCTCTCCATGATCGCGCGCCGGAACAGGCCTCTGGCCCGCGGCATCGCCAGCAAGGTGCCGACAGCCATCGCACCGGCGGATTGGCCGGCGATGGTGACATTGCCGGGATCGCCGCCGAAGGACGAGATGTTGTCGCGTACCCATTCCAGCGCCGCGATCTGGTCGAGCAGTGCGATATTCGCCACGCCGTCGTCGAGGAACAGGAATCCCTCGGCGCCGAGCCGGTAGTTGATCGAAACGAACACCACGCCGTCGCGGGCGAAGGCACGGCCGTCGTAGAGGCCGCTGCTGCCTGTATCGAATCCACCACCGAATATCCACACCAGCACCGGCAGCCGCGCCGAACCCGGCTCGCGGGTCCAGATGTTCAGAGCGAGGTACTCCGCACCGGGGACCGGTGGCGCGAAGAAATCCAGTGGTGGCGGGGTGGGCGGCTGCGGCGGAGTGGGGCCGAGGGTGAGCGCATCGCGCACCCCGGCCCACGACCGGACCGGTTGCGGCGGCAGATAGCGGTCCACCCCCTGCGGCGGTGCGGCATAGGGCACGCCCGCGAAGGCGTGAACCCCCGCTGTCACCGTGCCACGCACCCGCCCGGCCCTGGTCGCGACGATTGATTCGGCGTTGGCATCGGCACCGCATCCGGCCATTGCCCCGACAGTGATGGCCGCGGCTGCACCACGAAGAAATATCCGGCGCTTCAAGACAACTCGCCCTTTCCGCACAGAATTCCGGCAGCGGTCATTCGGCGAGGGCTGCCCGGAGGAACCCGCGGATCTCGGTTCGCGCCGCCTCGGCCTGCGGGACGGCCCCGGGCAGCGTAAGGAACGCGTGTGGCGCACCGGGGTATTCGGTCATCCGCGTCGCGACGCCGGACGCTTGCAGCCGTTCGGCGTAGCGACGCCCGTGGTCGGCCACCGCGTCGTGCGTCGGGACCACCACAAGTGCGGGTGCCGTCGCGTCGAGGTCGTCGGCGTACAGGGGCGACAGCGCATATGCGTCGACCCCCGGCGGCACAGCCAACCGCTGGAAGAGCCGGAGTTGTGCGCGGACCTGCGCAGTCTCGACGGTCTTCCGGTGGCCGGGGCCGTTCGATACCGGCGACTTCGCTCATCTCTGCTCCCGAGTGGATCGCTGCCAAACCTACGTCGTAGGTTTAAATGGACGCTATATCCTACGACGTAGGTTTGACAAGAGGAGGAGTGACAGTGGCCAGGCGCGCCCAGGGCATATCGGCGGGTCTCACCCGCGACCGCATCGCGGCCGCCGCCGTCGCCCTCATCGACCGCGACGGCCTGGAACGCTTCGGTGTACGGCGCCTCGCCGACGAACTCGGGGTGGATCCGATGTCGATCTACAACCACATCAAGGGCAAATCAGCACTGCTGGATGCGGCCTCCGAAGCCGTCCTCGCCGAGCTGCCGACCCGCACCGGCGACGCCTCCGACACCTGGGACGAGATCGCGCGCCGGACAGCGCACAGCTACCGCGCGGCCGCCTACCGGCACCCCCACCTCGTTCCGGTGCTGGCCACCCGCCCACAGATCTCACCGACCGCGCTCGCGCCGCTGGAGCGGCTGGTCACCGTGATGCGCACGGCCGGTCTGCCCGACGATGTCATCGCGGATACCCCGCTGACCCTTTTCGCCTTCCTCAACGGATACCTGCTGGCGGTCCTGCGCCGCGGCCCCGACAGCGCCGCGGCCGTGCCCACCTTCGATCCGGAGCTTTACCCGACGATGGCCGCGCTCGCGCCCCGGATGGCCGATTTCGGGTCCGCAGCGGAATTCGATCGGTTACTCGACGCCGTACTCGCCGGGATCCGCGACCGCGCCGACCGCTGAACACGGACGCCTCGAAACCGCGCCGATTCGTCGAGCAGCGGAGGGCGCGACCTCGATCAATGCCGACGGAGTCGCCGGAGGAGCCGGTCGGCGACGGCGCGGAGCCCGGGACGGGACGGAGGCCATGGGATTCCGCTTTCGCGGGCGAATCGCCGGGCATCGGCCACTGTTCCGCTTTTCGGCCGGTCCCGCGCCCAGTCGACGAAGCGGGCGGTGAAATCCGGGCCCGCCGCGTACACCAGTTCCGGACAGCGGGCCGCGACTTCCCGAGCACGTTTGTGCAGAAGTGCGTGGGCGGCCGCGCGCACCGCGATCGGGTCGAAACCCGGTGGTACGGCTGCCCCCGCCACCAACGCGCGCACCAGGGCCGCCTGCCGGTCCGCCAGTCCGGCGGCCCGCGTGTCCGTCA
>JABFXT010000002.1 GCA_013361595.1 Nocardia sp.
GCGAAGATCTCGGTCACCACCCGGCGGCCGATCTCCATTCCGCGGGCGAGGACGCCGGGATCGGTTTCGACGCTGCTGATATCCGGCGACCCGGCCGGTGGATGGATCTGGCACGCCGCCGTGCCCATCCCGGCGATCACCCCGTCCTCCAGCGCCTGCTGGCCCGGTCGCAACTTCCACGCCCGGTAGGCGCCGGGTGCGATGAACCGCATATAGGTGCCGCCGACCATATCGTGCAGCCAGGGTGCCGGTGGGCGGCGTTCGTCGGAGCGCCGGGTCCGCAGGATCAGCGCGTGGGTGGCCCCGGCCTTCAGCGCGCTGCGGACCGGGACCGTTTCCGAGAGCCCGCCGTCGAAGTACCGCCGCCCGCCGAGTTCCACCGGGGGCCCGGCCAGTAGCGGCAGCCCGGAGGAAGCCCGCAGCGCGGTCTGCAGTGTCGCCTTGTCGACGATGAACGGATGCAGGTCCACCGGTGCGCCGGTGCGGATATCGGTGGCGATGGGATGGAACGTGGTCTCGTTGGCCAGGATGGCCGGGAAATCCATCGGGTGCAGTCCGTCGTACACCTTGTGGACCAGATAGTTCAGATCGAACGCGGGCCGGCCGCGCAGCATCCGGGCCGGATCGATCGCCCGGCGCATGATCGCCGCGTCGGTCCAGGCCTTCAGGCCTCGTCCCGCCCGGCCGCACAGCAGCCAGGCCGCGTTGATCGCGCCCGCCGAGGTGCCGTACACGGCGTCGAAGACGCCGGCCAAGCCGAGCTCCTCCAGCGCGTGCACCATACCGCTGGAGTACACCCCGCGGCTGCCGCCGCCTTCGATGACGAGGACGAGCCGACGACCGTCGGCCCGGCTACCGGATGCGAAACGGTCGCGGATCACCTCCGCGACCGTCGGCTGTACTGCGCTCACCAGGTCACCATACGCCGGAGCGGGTGGCGGCCATCGGCCGCTCACCCGCTCCGGAGCACTGTGCATCTACTGTTGGCCGGCTGGTCGGCATGCTGTCGCATACCGGTCGCGGCCCACAGCGAGGCGGCCGCGACGCCGAGCCGGTTACTTGATCTCGGCGAGAACGGTGCCCTGCGTGATCGCGGCACCGGCGGCCACACTCAGCCCGGTCACCACACCGGCCTTGTGCGCGTTGACCGGGTTCTCCATCTTCATGGCCTCGAGTACCACGATCAGATCGCCCGCCTCGACCGTCTGGCCTTCCTCGACCGCGACCTTGACGACCGTGCCCTGCATGGGCGCGGTCACGGCGTCACCGGAGGCCGCGCCGCCACCGGCGCCACCACGCGTGCGCGGCTTCGGCTTCTTGCGCACCGCACCCGCACCGGCGACCGGAGCGCCGGAACCGACGGAGAACTGGCCCGGCAGCGAAACCTCGACCCGCCGGCCGCCGACCTCGACCACGACCTTCTGCCGCGGCTCGTCGTCCTCGTCGACCGGGGCGCCGCCGGTGAACGGCTCGACGGAGTTCTTCCACTCCGTCTCGATCCACTTGGTGTAGACGTCGAATGATTCACCGTCGCCGACGAAGGCCGGATCCTCCACGATCGCCCGGTGGAACGGGATGACCGTGGCCAGGCCGTCCACATGGAACTCGGCGAGCGCGCGCCGCGCCCGCTCCAGCGCCTGGGTCCGGTTCTCGCCGGTGACGATCAGCTTGGCCAGCATGGAATCGAACTGGCCGCCGATCACGCTGCCCTGGACGACGCCGGAGTCCACGCGCACACCCGGGCCGGTGGGCTCGGAGTACTCCGTGACCGGGCCCGGGGCGGGCAGGAAGCCGCGGCCCGCGTCCTCGCCGTTGATCCGGAACTCGAAGGAGTGCCCGCGCGGAGTCGGGTCCTCGGTGAGCTCCAGCTTCTCGCCGTCGGCGATACGGAACTGCTGGCGGACCAGGTCGATACCGGAGGTCTCCTCGGTGACCGGGTGCTCGACCTGCAGGCGGGTGTTCACCTCGAGGAACGAGACGGTATCGCCCTGCACCAGGTATTCGACCGTGCCGGCGCCGTAGTAGCCGGCCTCCTTGCAGATCGCCTTGGCCGAGGCATGGATGCGCGCCCGCTGGTCATCGGTCAGGAAGGGGGCCGGAGCCTCCTCGACCAGCTTCTGGAAGCGGCGCTGCAGCGAGCAGTCACGGGTACCGGCGACGATCACATTGCCGTGCTGGTCGGCGATGACCTGAGCCTCCACATGGCGGGCCTTGTCCAGGTACTGCTCGACGAAGCACTCGCCGCGACCGAAGGCGGCGACCGCCTCACGGGTGGCCGACTCGAACAGCTCGGGGATCTCTTCGATGGTGTGCGCGACCTTCATACCGCGGCCACCGCCACCGAACGCGGCCTTGATCGCGACCGGCACGCCGTACTGCTTCGCGAATTCGACGACCTCGTCGGCGTTCTTCACCGGGTCCTTGGTGCCCGCGGCCATCGGCGCCTTCGCCCGTTCGGCGATATGGCGCGCGGTGACCTTGTCACCGAGGTCGCGGATCGACTGCGGCGACGGGCCGATCCAGATGAGCCCGGCGTCGAGGACGGCCTGGGCGAAGTCGGCGTTCTCGGAGAGGAAGCCGTAACCCGGATGGATCGCGTCGGCGCCGGATTTGGCGGCGGCATCGAGGATCTTGTCGAAGACCAGGTACGACTCCGCGGAGGTCTGGCCGCCGAGGGCGAAGGCTTCGTCGGCGAGCTTGACGAAGGGCGCGTCGGCATCGGGTTCGGCGTAAACCGCGACACTGCCGAGGCCGGCGTCCTTGGCCGCCCGGATAACGCGCACGGCAATCTCGCCTCGGTTAGCTACGAGTACCTTCGTGATCCGCGCGCTGGCATGGCTGGGCACTGAGCCTCCTGTGTGCAATCTCTTTGTTCGATGTGCGGGATGGGCCGCGCTTCGGCTCCGCTCCCGCGGATCGGGGTCCGCTGTCCGGCTTCCGAAGGTTCGGATCGCTTGGTGGGGCTCCGGGTCCGTGGGTTCGGATCCGCTACGCGGGCTCCGCGCCCGTGGTCGACACTAACTGTCTCGGGGCGAGTGTAGGCAGTCTGCCAACAAAGCCGGAACTCGGATAGGGCTACCGGGGAGTAGGTCCCAGATCACAAACGTTCCTACCTGGGCATGTGGAAAACTCTCGGTCCATCGGTGCCGGTGCGTACGGCTGTATCCCTCCCTTTCCGCTGTAAAGTTCGCGCCTGTCCGGGCGGGGTCACAGGCCGCCCGTCACGATCGGCATCCGGACCGAATTCCCCCATTCCGTCCACGAGCCGTCATAGTTGCGTACCGACTCCCGCCCCAGCAGGTACCTCAGCACGAACCAGGTGTGGCTGGACCGTTCGCCGACCCCGCTGTAGACGGTCAGCGGACCCGCGGCGAGATCACCGTAGATCCCGTCCAGTTCGGCCCGGCTCCGGAATCGGCCCTCGGGGGTGAGCGCGCTGGTCCAGGGGATGTTGACGGCACTGGGGATATGTCCGCCGCGCAGGGCGGTACCGGGTCCGCCCTCGCCGGGATCGCCGGCGTATTCGTGCGGTGAGCGCACATCGACGAGTGGTTCGCCCAGATGATCGAGGACATCCTCGCGGAAGGCCCGGAACGTCGTATCGTCGCGTTCGGTGTGCGGGTACCGGCTGCGGGACGGTTCGGGCGTTTCGAAGACCATATCGCGCCCCTCGCCGATCCACGCGTCGCGGCCGCCGTCGAGCAAGCGGACGTCGGCGTGGCCGAACATGGTCAAAACCCACAGCGCGTGCGCGGCATGGGAGTTACCGTCATTGCCGTACAGCACGACGGTGTCGTCGTGTTCGACGCCCTGGGATCGCATGAGTTCGGTGAACCGCTCGCCATCGATATAGTCACGGGTCACCGGGTCGTCGAGGTCGCTGCGCCAGTCGAGCTTGCTGGCACCGGGAACATGGCCTATGCCGTAGAGGAGGACGTCGGCATTACATTCGATGATCTTCAGTCCGGGCGTGCCGAGGTTTGCCGACAGCCATTCCGTGGTTACCAGACGGTGTGGGTAAGCATAGGAGACGAAGGCGGGATATGGGTCCGGGGCGACGGGCACGTTCGGATTCCTTCACAGGAGGCGGGCAGTGCTGACGACAGGTTCGAGCCGCACTGTGGATAGTAAGTGTGACTTGACGTGAACTTGTCGCAGAGCACAAAGTCGGTGCAATGGGCGATTTAGTCGCACAGATCTCCGATAAAGTCTCCCCGAAGGAGGGGGTGAGCTATGTCTGATTCTTGGCCGCGGCGGCGCCTGCTCGCGATCCTCCGCGGTGCGAGCGAGCCTCTCGACGCCCAGCAGCTGGCGCAGATCACCGGCCAGCATGTCACCACGGTGCGATTCCATCTCGACATCCTCACCCGGGAGTCGCTGGTCCGGCAGTTCCAGCAACCGCCGCGCGGTCGCGGGCGTCCGCGGATCGGGTACAAGGCGGTCCAGCGGACCATCGGGTACCAGGACCTGGCCCAGGTACTGGCCGATCAGCTGGGACCCGATACGGAACGGCAAGCGGCCGCCGGTCTGGCGGCCGGGCGAGCCTGGGGAGACAAACTCGATACGGCCGGGGAACCGGTCGAGTCGGTGCGCGATACCAAGGATCGCATCGTCTCGTTGATGTCGGAGCTGGGTTTCGCCCCGGAGCGGGACGGCCGCGAGAACGGTGTCCGCGATCCCGAGGAGGGCGCGGTCGTCCGGCTGACGGCCTGTCCGCTGCGCGATCTGGCGCGGACCCACACCGAAGTCGTCTGCGGGGTGCATCGCGGGCTGCTGGCCGCGCTGCTGGAGCGATCCGGGGCGCAGGGCCGGGTGGAGGCCGAATTGGTGCCGTTCGTGGCCGAGGAGATGTGTGAGGTGCGTTTACGGCGCATCACTCCGCCCGCCGATCGGGCGCCGGCCGCGGAACCGGCCGAATCCGCCGTAACCGCCGCCCGCCGGCGGCCACAGCCCGGCCGGATCGATCCGGCCGCCGGACAGGCCGCGCGGTTGTCGCGGGTCTCGGGTCAGACGGTGCCGCCGGGCAGTCAGCTGCCACCGGCGTCGGCCGCGCTGGATTCCGACCCGCTCCCGGCCGCTACCGGGCCGCTGGCCCCGTCCGCCCGGCAACAGGGCGGGCAGGGATTCCGCGGCACACCGCCCTCAGGTGCGGTCGGCCCACAGCTGGGCGACACCAACGCCCACTTCCTGGAGCAGTCGGCGCAGCAGTGGTAGGCCGATCCCGACGACGCTGGACGGATCCCCGTCGATCCGGTCGACGAACCAGCCGCCCAGCCCGTCGAGGGTGAACGCGCCCGCCACCTGCAACGGTTCGCCGGTGGCGATATAGGCGTCCAGCTCGGCGGGATCGGGTTTACCGAAGTGCACGGTGGTGGCGCTGCAATCGATCGCCTCGGCGACGACGGTGCCGTCGCGCAGGCGGAGCACGCAATGCCCGGTGACCAGATCGGCGAAATGGCCCGCCATCGCCTGCCAGCGCGCGAGCGCCACCTCCGGCGTATGCGGTTTGCCCTGTAACTCGCCGTCGATCAGCAGCATGGAATCGCAGCCGACAACGACGAGGTCGGAGTCGCCCTCGACGGTTGCTTCGCCGAACGTGGCCGCCACGGCCCGGGCTTTCGCCCGGGCCAGTTCGACGACCACTTCCCGTGGCCCGGTACCGGCCGGAAGGGCCGCCGCTACGGCGTCCTCGTCCACATCCGATACCCGGACGACGGGTTCGATACCGGCGGCGCGCAGCACCGACCGGCGGGCAGGGGACGCGGACGCGAGTACCAGCCGGGTCACGTCTGGGGATCTCCTGTATTCGGTGTCAGAACCGCAGATGCGACAGCTGCGGATAGGAGTACGGCGAGAACGGGGAGTTACCGCGATGTAGCAGGGTCGGCTTGCCCCACAGGTCCTGCGGACCGGACTCGGCCGATGCGGAACCCGCGGCGGCGGCAGCGGTGAACACGCAGACCAGCGCGGCGATCTCCGCGTCGGTGGGTGCGCCCTTCTCGATCACGAGGAAAGGCTGCTCCCCGTTCGTTGCGGCGGCAGTGCCCACGGCAGCTTCGGACGCGGCATCGGCCGACACATCCCTGGTCGCGAGGTCCAGTTCCGCTGCGGCCAATACTTCTTCTTCTGCCACAATCGTCACAGTGCCAGATCCTCTCTCTTGCCTCGAGCCGGCTCGCGCAGTTCAGCGAGCCGATCCTCGCTCACCGACGGCATACCCGGAATCAGTGTGCGGCCTACTGAGCGTATCGCCGGATCACAGCGGGATGTTGCCGTGTTTCTTGGGCGGCAGGGTCACCATCTTCCGCTCGAGCAGCCGCAGCGCGGAGACGATCTGGCCGCGAGTGTGCGACGGCGGGATCACCGCGTCCACGTAACCGCGCTCGGCGGCCACGTACGGATTGACCAAGGTGTCCTCGTACTCGTTCTGCAGTTCCAGACGCAATTTGTCCACGTCGGACCCGTCGCGAGCGGCATCGGCGAGTTTCTTGCGGTACACGAACCCGACCGCGCCGGAGGCCCCCATCACGGCGATCTGAGCGGTGGGCCAGGCCAGGTTCACATCGGCGCCCATATGCTTGGAGCCCATGACGTCGTAGGCGCCACCGTAAGCCTTGCGGGTGATGATCGTGATTTTGCCCACAGTGGCCTCACCGTAGGCGTAGAGCAGCTTGGCGCCACGCCGGATGATGCCGTTGTACTCCTGGTCGGTACCGGGCAGGAAGCCCGGAACATCCACCAGGGTGATGATCGGGACATTGAACGCGTCGCAGGTGCGCACGAACCGCGCGGCCTTCTCCGAAGCGTCGATATCGAGGCAGCCGGCGAACTGGGTCGGCTGGTTGGCGACGATGCCGACACTGCGGCCGTCGACCCGTCCGAAGCCCACGATGATGTTCATGGCCCGCTCGGCCTGGATCTCGAGGAATTCGTCGTCGTCGAGCAGCCGGCGGATGACCTCGTGCATGTCATAGGGCTGGTTCGGCGAATCCGGGATCAGCGAGTCGAGTTCGAGATCCTCTTCGGTGAGCGATTCCTCGATCGCGCCGGTGATCGGATCGGAGGCCGGGAAGCGCGGCGCCTCGGCACGGTTGTTGCTCGGCAGATAGGACAGCAGATCCTTGACGTAGTCGAGAGCGTCCTGCTCGCCGGAGGCGACGTAATGGGCCGAACCCGACTTCACCATATGGGTGTGGGCGCCGCCCAGCTCCTCCATGGTGACCTCTTCGCCGGTGACCGTCTTGATGACGTCCGGGCCGGTGATGAACATCTGGCTGGTCTGGTCGACCATCACCACGAAATCGGTGAGGGCGGGGGAGTACACGTGCCCGCCCGCGGCGGCACCCATGATCAGCGAGATCTGCGGGATCACCCCGGAGGCCTGGATATTGCGATGGAAGATCTCGCCGTAGAGGCCGAGCGACACCACACCCTCCTGGATGCGGGCACCGGCGCCCTCGTTGATGCCGACCAGTGGACGACCGGTCTTCAACGCCAGGTCCATGACCTTGACGATCTTCTCGCCGTACACCTCGCCGAGGCTGCCGCCGAACACGGTCACGTCCTGGCTGAAGATGCACACCTCGCGGCCGTCGATGGTGCCGTAGCCGGTCACCACGCCGTCGCCGAGGGGGCGCTGCTTGTCCAGGCCGAAGTTCACACTGCGGTGCCGGGCCAGGGCGTCGAGTTCGACGAAGGAACCCTCGTCGAGCAGGGCCAGAATGCGCTCGCGCGCGGTCATCTTGCCCTTGGCGTGCACCTTGTCGATCGCGGCCTCGCCCATCGGATGCTGGGCTTCTTCCAGCCGATTCCGCAGGTCAGCCAGTTTGCCGGCGGTGGTGTGGATATCGGGCGCACCTGCCGAATCCGGCGTGGGCTGCTGCTGGACACTCGTCATGGGTCGGAGTGTAACCAGAGCCTCGGCGCGCTGTTAACCCAGATCTGGCTACTGGTGAGTAGACCCTGGTCGAGAAAACCCCAGGTGGGCAAGTCGTCGCCGGTTCATATGTGTACCGCGAATCGCGGCGATCGTCCACGCGACACGCGTGGTGAATCGTCACAAGAGTAACCCCTCCGAGGCTCGGACGCGCGACCGGGAATTAAATCGCTTTCGCACAACTGGCCTGGGCAATATCCTTGCAGCAGGCCACTTTTGGAGCACAGAAGGGGGGTGGCCTGTTATGTGGCATTGGACAACTCGAACCGGAGAATTCCCGGAGGCCGTCGCGTTCACCCGGGTAACCGAACCGGAACCCACCGTCACCGAGACCGAGGCCGAAACCGAAGAGATCGAAGCCGGGGGAAACGACGCGGAATGCGGGGCTCCGCGGACATTCGGTTACGACCTGGCCGGCTAGACCCGGTGGTCACCGCACCCGCCGTGCGGTGACCACCGCCCCGGCCGGATAACCTGCCCTCGTGCAGAGGCCACCGTTGGACGTCGAACATCTGCGGCGAGCGCTGACCGGGACCCCGGAACTGGCGTTCTACACCGGAATCGACGTGATCGAATCGACCGGATCCACCAACGCCGACCTGATCGCGCGCGCGGCCGACCCCGAGGTGGATCGCGTGGTCCTCGTCGCGGAAGCACAGGAGAGCGGCCGCGGCCGTCTGGCCCGCCCCTGGGCGAGCCCACCGCGCGCCCAGATATCGCTGTCCCTGCTCATCCGGCCCGACGGCCTCGATCCCGAGACCCTCGGCTGGCTACCACTGCTCACCGGAATCGCCGCGGTCGACGCGCTCACCACAACCGCTCGGGTACCCGCCGCCCTGAAATGGCCCAACGACGTCCTGATCGAAGGCCGCAAAGTCGCGGGAATACTCGCCGAAGTCGCGGCCGGCGGCACCCGGCCGGCGATTGTCGTCGGCATCGGCATGAACGTGAGTCTCACCGCCGACGAACTCCCGGTCCCGCACGCCACTTCGCTGCTCCTCAGCGGCGCCGCCGAAACCGACCGCACCCGCCTCGTGCTGGCATTCCTCACCGAATTCGCGCGCCGCTACACCGACTGGCGGGAATCGGGCTGGGCGAGTGGACTGCTCGCCGACGCCTACCGGGAACGCTGCGCGACACTGGGCTCCCGGGTCCGAGCGGAACTGCCGGGGGGCGGGGTGCTCACGGGCATCGCTCGCGATATCGACTCGGCGGGGCGGCTGCTGATCGACGACAAAGCGGTGGCGGCGGGGGATGTGACGCATCTGCGGCCTGGAGATTGAGGCTGTGTTTTTGGCGCGCTGGCGCGCGCGGGGTTGAGGCCCCCTTGGTCTCGCCGTTCAGGCCTCGAGACTCGCGCTTCGCGCATGCGCTTCGAGGCCTGAACGGCGAGACGGGCCTCAACCCTTTGAGGTGTCTCGTAAAACAGTGAGGATGGGTGTGGCCCCGCAGCGGTTGGTCCTGACCCTTCGTAAAACTGACCATGGTGTCTTGGCCGAGATCTGTCGGATCGGGTTGCTGCGGGGCCACCGCCCGCACCGGACGTGGTGGCCGTGACCTCATAGGAGCCTGTTACCGCAGACCCGTCACTGTTCTGTCCGCCCGCCCGGCTGGTGCGTGCCGCCCCACTCAATCGGTCGAGAAGCAGGACGGACCTTTCCAGCATGACCCATCACGAACCCGAAGTCGAAGCCGAAGTCACCGGTGGTGTCGACACCCACCGCGATACCCACACCGCGGCGGTGCTCGACCCGCTCGGGCGGGTGCTGGGCACCGCGCAGTTCGTTGCCGGCGCCGCCGGTTACACGGCGTTGCTGGCATGGATGTGCGGGTTCGGGCGAGTAACCCGGGTCGGTGTCGAAGGCTGCGGCGCCTACGGCGCCGGACTGGCCGCGAGCCTGGCCGAGCAGTCGGTGACCGTGGTAGAGGTCGATCGACCCGGCCGGAGAACCCGCCGCTTCCAGGGCAAATCCGACCCGATCGACGCGATCGAAGCAGCACGGGCCACGCTGGCCGGCCACCGCACCGGCACACCGAAACAACGTGACGGCGGTGTCGAAGCGGTCCGGGTTCTGCGCATCGCGCGCCGATCCGCGGTCACCGCACGCGCCGACGCCCAACGCCGGATCAAAGCGTTGATCGTCACCGCGCCCGAGCACCTGCGGGCCCGGCTCCGCGGCCTCACCGATACCGCACTGATCACCACCTGCGCCGGGATGCGTCCCGGCCGCGCCGAGACCGGGTCACCGACCGGCGCGACGAAAACCGCGTTGCGGTCGCTGGCGCGTCGTCACCAGCAACTCACCGTCGAGATCACCGACCTCGAGGAACTACTCGACCCGCTGGTCGCCGCGATCAACCCGGGCCTGGTCACCGCCCACGGCGTCGGCACCGACACCGCCGGCCAGCTCCTGGTCACCGCCGGACACAACCACCGCCGGATCCGTTCCGAAGCCGCGTTCGCACGACTCTGCGGGGCCGCACCCATCCCGGCCTCCTCCGGACGCACCCACCGCCACCGCCTCAACAGAGGCGGCGACCGGCAAGCCAACGCCGCCCTGCACCGCATAGCGATCACCCGGCTGCGCTGGGACCCGGCCACCCGCGCCTACGCCGAGAAACGCACCACACAAGGCCTAACCAAAAAAGAGATCATCCGCTGCCTCAAACGCTATATCGCACGCGAGATCTACCACCTCATCACCAACCCACCCACCACTTGACATCCATAGGAGCATCTCGACGCA
>JABFXT010000545.1 GCA_013361595.1 Nocardia sp.
CTGGTTCGCTCCGGTGTTCGGTCTGAGCCTGCTGGCCTTCCTCGTGATCGACGTTCTCGTCGGGGCGGTGCGCCGGGTCCGGCCGGCCCGCTGATCATCGGACCGGTGCCGCGGCGGGTCCCGCGGCACCGGACCCGCTCAACCGACCGGCCCCGCGCCCGGCGCGGGTACGGCCTCGAAAGCCCTTGCCTCGTGGAAACCTTCGCCCGCGAGGCGCTCCCGAACCGCGGCCTCGACGCTACCGGCGGCAGCGGTATCCACCAGTGCGATGATGCTGCCGCCGAAACCCCCACCGACCATGCGTGACCCGTACGCCCCGGCCCGCCGGGCGGCGTCCACCGCGGCATCGAGGACCTCGGTGGACACCTCGAAATCGTCGCGCAGCGAATCGTGCCCCGCGTTCAGCAGCGGGCCGATCTCCCGCGGATCGGTGCCCCTGCGCAGTAGGGCCACCACCGCGCGCACCCGGTCGTTCTCGCTCACCACATGGCGCGCCCGCCGGTACAGCACCGGATCGGTGAGCCCGGACAACTCCCCGACCTCGGTGATATCCCGCAACGATCCCACCCCCAGAGCCGACGCGGCGGCGGCGCATTCGGCACGGCGGGCACCGTAACCGCCACCGGCATGATCGTGTGTCTGCCCCGTATCGATGACGAGCAATCGCAGACCGGCCGCGGCGAGGTCGAACGGGATCTGTTCGACACCGCCGGATTCGGCGCCGGTGAACGCCCGCACATCCAGGAACAGCGCATGCCCCTCGGTACACAGGATGGATGCGGCATGGTCGAGGATTCCGGTGGGCGCGCCCACATAGTCGTTCTCGGCGGCGCGCGCGATATCGATCAGTTCCCGATCACCGACCGCCGGCGCACACAGATCACGCACCGCCACCGCGGTGGCGCAGCACAGCGCGGCCGACGAGGACAAGCCCGCGCCGGCCGGCACCGCGCCGTCGAATTCCAGTTCCAGCCCGTCGATCCCGTACCCGCGGCGGCCGAATTCCGCGACCACTCCGAGCGGATAACGCGCCCAGCCCGGCAGCAGGTCCCGTTCGGTGGACAGCGCCGCGACCGGCAGCCGCACCGGTTCTCCCGGCCGCTGACGCGAACTCACCCGCACCAGATCATCGGAATGCCTGGCACCCGCGCAGCTGACCACGAGGGGTATCGCTATCGGCAGAACGAAACCGTCGTTGTAGTCGGTGTGCTCACCGATCAGATTGACCCGGCCCGGTGCCGACCATCGACGACGTCCGCCGGTGCTCTCCTCGTGTTCAGTCACCGGACCACCGTACGAGCCGCCCGCCGGTGACCCGGACCCGCCGCGCCGCCACCACCGGGACAGCTGTTACGACGTTGTTGCGCCAAGAGAGCGACAAATTCGACACTGCGTGTCATCATCGGATCCATAGTCCAGGTTTGGTGGGCCGATCGCGCCGCGAACGGCTCGGACATCCCCTCGTACAGGAACACTCGGTTTTCGTCAGCCGCCGCTCGATGGTCAGGTAGAGCACGACAGACAGATAAGGACCCAGGCCTGCGACGGCTCGATTTCACCGGGAATGGAGCGATCAAAGGGGGGCTGATGATCATCAGCGAACCGCAGGGAGCAGTGCGGCACGGTATCCACCGGATACGTTACGGTGCAGTGTTTTCCGTGATGGTGGGCTCGCCGCTCGTGATACACCTGATACTCGGGTCCCGCTTGTTCTCCGCACTGGTCACCTTACTGGCCGCCGCGGGAACAGTCGTCATGATCGGATTCGGACTGCGCCGGCACCGGCCGTCCCATCCGCTCCCGTGGTATCTCCTGGCCGCGGCCGCCCTGCCGTTCGCGGGCGGGACGGTACTGCGCGAACTCACCACCTACGCGTCCACCCCTCTGGACGAGATCCTCACCCTCACCGGATATATCGGCACCGGTCTGGCGGCCCTGCTGTGGCTGCGCCCACGCCAGGCCCGCGCCCATCCCGATGTCTTCCTGGACTCGGGACTGATCGGACTCGGCGCACTGCTGGCATCCTGGATCTTCCTCATAGCCCCGGTCCTGCACTCGGATACCCCGGGCGTGAACACGGTGACGGCGGTGGTGCTACCGATCTGCGACGCCCTGCTGCTCACACTGCTGGCACATTCGCTGGCCACCTCGAGTCGCGCGGAGACCTCGCTGCGCCTCCTGCACATCGCCCTGGCCGGCGCATTGGCGACCGACCTCGGCTACCGGCTGACCACCGCCGGAACGCTCACCACCGATCCGAATGTGCCGGCACTACCGCTGATCGGCGCGTACCTGGCCGCCGGCGCGGCGGCCCTGCACCCGACCATGTCGACACTCGGCGCGCCCCGATCCGTCCGGCTCCACCATTCCCGCCAGCGCGCCAGCGCCATCGCCGTCGCCCTGGTGCTCTCGTCGCTGGTGCCGGTGGCCCGGGCACCGCTCAGCCCGCTCGACCAGATCATCGTGTCCTCGGTACTGGCGCTGCTGCTCATCGGACTGCTCATCCGCAGCGAACGCGCGATCGGCCGCAGCTCCCGCAGCGAACGCCGTGCCCGCTACCAGGCCGACCACGATCCACTCACCGGACTGCTCAACCGCTCCGCACTACTGCGGGTCCTGCCTCGCGACCACCGGGATTGGGCCGAACGCGCGCTCTGCCTGCTGTTCATCGACCTGGACGAGTTCAAGGCGATCAACGACAGCTACGGGCACACCGTCGGCGACGAATTGATCGCCGAAGCCGCCACCCGGATCCGGTCCACCGTGCGCCGCGACGATGTGGTGGCCCGCTACGGCGGCGACGAATTCATCGTCCTGGCACCGCTGGACCGGATGGAAGCGACCAAAATGGCCGAACGCCTGCTCGGTGTGTTCATGAAACCGTTCCAGCTCAGCACCGGCGAAGTACCACTGACGGCGAGCATCGGCCTGGCCTGTGGCGGTCCGCGCGATATCGACGCCAGTATCTACGACCTCATCCGCGACGCGGACGCGGCCATGTATCTGGCGAAACGGCGCGGATTCGGCTACATGTTCCACGACACGATCCGGCACACTCCGGCCGAACCCAGCCGGCACGGCTGGAGGTCACGGGCTGTGTAGATGGCGCCGCCTTCGGCGTCGCGGGGCGGGGCCCTCGTGACCCCGGTTCTTCACTCCTGCGCTCCTCCGCT
>JABFXT010000018.1 GCA_013361595.1 Nocardia sp.
CGGGGCGGGCGGACACCGGTCGGAAGTACGACGAGCGAAGGCAGGCAGCACGATGTCCCACCATGTCGAACGCGTCCCGTATGTGGTCGCATACGCCAACACCTCCGGTACCAGGGACGCCTACGGTGGTCTCACCGAGATGGTCACCCTCGACTCGATCCTGGTGAAACCCAGGGATGTCCCATCGGACACCGTGCTGGTCCTCATGCATCCCGTATCCAGCGGTACCTACCTGCCGATCGTCACCGCGCTCGCCCGGGCCGGGCATCACATCATCGTCTGCAACAGCCGCTACCGCGGCGCCGACGCGGCCCTGCTCATGGAAAAAGTGGTGCAGGACCTCGGGGAATGCGTCCGCGACGCCAAACAGCGGCTCGGGTACGGCAAGGTGGTACTGGCCGGTTGGAGCGGCGGCGGATCGCTCTCGGTGTACTACCAGCAGCAGGCGCAGCGCCCGACCGTGACCGCGAGCCCGTCCGGTGACGGACCCGATCTCACCGAACTCGGGCTGATCCCGGCCGACGGCATCCTGCTGATGGCCGCCCATATCAGCCGCCATCACACCCTCACCGAATGCCTGGATCCGTCGATCCTGGACGAAGCGGATCCGGCCCGGCGCGACCCGGAGCTCGACCTCTACCACCCGGACAACCCCGAACAGCCGCCCTACAGCGCCGAATTCGTGGCCAGATATCGGAAGGCACAGCACGACCGCAATCGGCGGATCACCGCCTGGGTGAAGGAGAAACTCGCGGCGATCCAGGCCTCGGACCGTCCGCAGGACGAGTTCTGTTTCGTCGTGCACGGCACCATGGCCGATCCCACCGTGCTGGATTCCACCCTGGACCCCAACGATCGCGAACCCGGGGAGTCGTATCTGGGTGAACCACAGGAGGTGAACACCGGCGCGTTCGGCCTGGCCCGGTTCACCACCCTGCGCAGCTGGCTGTCGCAGTGGAGTATCGACGACGCCCGCGGCGACGCGGTGGCCTGCGGTCCGGATATCGCGGTGCCCACGCTGGTTCTCTACAACGCCGCCGACAATGTGTGCACCCCCTCGCACGCCCACCGTATCTACGAGGCACTGGGCTGCGCGGACAAGGAGCTGCACGAGATCCCCGGCGCCAACCACTACTACCTGGGCCCGGATCAGCGTGAACCGCTGGCGAAGGCGATCGCGCTCGTCGACGACTGGCTACGCGCCCGCGGTCTGGGACCCGAACGGCCGAACACCTGAACGGCCCGGTTCCGGTGCGCAGGGACCGGGCTCGGCGCCCCCTCGATTCGATACCCGGCCGCCGGGGAGATAATGCCGCGATGGACTCCGCGACAACAGGTGCTCTCGACGGTATCCGGGTGCTCGAGATCGGCACGTTGATCTCCGGCCCGTTCGCCGGCCGCCTGCTGGGTGATATGGGCGCCGAAGTGATCAAACTCGAACCCCCCGACGCCCCCGACCCGCTGCGCACCTGGGGTCAGGCCGAACTCGACGGCCATCATTTCTTCTGGACGGTGCACGCGCGCACCAAGAAAGCGGTCACCCTGAACCTGCGTGAGGACGCGGGCCGGGATCTGTTCCTGGAGCTCGCCGAGCGTTCCGACATCATCGTGGAGAACCTGCGGCCCGGCACGCTGGAGCGGTGGGGTCTCGGCTACGAGGTGCTGCGGGCGCGCAACCGCGGCATCATCCTGGTGCGGGTCTCCGGTTACGGGCAGACCGGGCCGGAAGCGGGTAAGGCCGGCTACGCCTCGGTCGCCGAAGCGGCCAGCGGACTGCGCCATATGAACGGTTTTCCCGGCGGTCCACCGCCGCGGCTCGCGCTCTCCCTCGGCGACAGCCTGGCCGGGATGTTCGCGGCCCAGGGCGCCTTGGCCGCGCTGTACCGGCGCACGGTGACCGGTGAGGGGCAGATCGTCGACGCGGCCCTCACCGAAGCCTGTCTCGCGGTCCAGGAATCCACCATCCCCGATTACGATATCGGCGGCGTGGTCCGCGGCCCGTCGGGAACCCGGCTGGAAGGTATCGCCCCGTCGAACATCTACCGGACCGCCGACGACAGCTGGGTGGTGATCGCAGCCAACCAGGACACGGTGTTCCGCCGGTTGTGCGCGGCGATGGACCGGCCGGAGCTGGCCGGCGACGAGCGATTCGCGAACCATATCGCGCGCGGCCGCAATCAGGACGAACTCGACGCGATCATCGGCGAGTGGGCCCGGCACCGGCAACCCGGGCAGATCATCGCCACCTTGAGCGAGGCCGGGGTGATCAGCGGGCCGATCAATACGGTCGCCGAGGTCGTCACCGATCCGCAGCTCAACGCCCGGGGGATGATCGCCGACCACTACGACGAGCGGATCGGGCGGAAGGTGAAGGGCCCCGGCGTGATCCCGGTGCTCTCCGCTACGCCGGGCACCATCCGCAACGCCGGATCGGCTCGGCCGGGCCAGCACAACGACGAGATCTACAGCGACTTGCTCGGGAAATCGGCCACCGAGGTGGCGGCGCTACGAACCCAGGGCATCATCTAGGCGCCGTCACCGGAAGTAGGACGCGTAGTCGGCGTACGGAACCCGGCCGGTGGGGCTCACCGCGACTTCCGAGCCAGTCGAAGCCGTGGCCGTCGTCGTGTCGAGGCCCGGGCGATTCGCCACGAACGGTGTCTTCCCATCACCCGGCAGTAGTCACCACCGGCGGGCCGTCCGTGACGCCGGATTCCGGCGCCACGCACCCCGGCGGTGTCGGAATCCGGCGTTCACCGGTGGATATCGGGACCGGATCCGGCGGGCCGGTGCACGATCGGACGGGTAGGAAGCCCGTCGCCGGGTGGCCGCGGCCACCCACTGTGCTCAGGAGGACCCGTGCTGACCGCACTCCCGATCCGATATGTCGCCGATGTCGAAGCATCCTGTCGTTTCTACGCCGGACTCGGCCTGCGATCCGGTGCCGATACCGGATTGTCGGTCTGGACCCAACTCGACGCCGATGCCGGTGCGGTGGGCGTCCACGATGCCGCGGTCTCGAAGGGCCGCCCGCCGGGCACGGTGGAACTGGGTTTCGCCACCGATGAACCGCTGGAAATGGTCGCCTCCCGCCTTCGTGCCACCGGGTACACCCCGGAACTCGTCGAGGAGGACTTCGGACGCAGTCTGCGGCTGACCCGAGGTCATGCG
>JABFXT010000841.1 GCA_013361595.1 Nocardia sp.
CGTGTCCCTGGTCCGGCATCCGGGTCGTCCCCATCGGCACACCCCCGCCACTGTTCCCACCGATACGCTGAGTTCCGGCTTCCCGGAACGACGCCGCGCCGCACCGGTATCCGTCCCCGGCACGTGTCGCCGCCGCGGCGATCCGGCGACAGCAACACCGATCCGGCACCTTCCCGGCGCTAACGGGCCGCGACGAATCTCGCGGCGATCGCCGCCGCGGCGAGCAATGCCACGGCGGCGGTCACCAGCGAGGTCTGCAGCCCACCGAGGAAATTCCCGGCCACCAGCGCGCCGAACACCGCGACACCGACCGCTCCCCCCACCTGCCGGGCTGTATTCAGTTGCGCCGAAGCCACACCGGCGTAGCGGGCCGGAACGGCCTCCATGGCCGCGCTGGTCATCGCGGGGACGACGAGCCCGGCGCCGAACCCGACCGGGACGGTCGCCGCCCAGATCATCCACAGCGGAATATCCGCGCCACCCAGTACCAGCAAGAGCAACCCGCCCGCGAAGGCGATTTGGCCGCCGACCATCGGCAGCCGAGGACCGAACGCGGCGGTGACCCGCCCGCCGAGCAGATTGGCGGTCAGCGCCCCCAGACTCATCGGCAGGAACACCAGTCCGGTCACCAGTGCCGAGTCGCCCCGCTGCTCCTGCAGGAACAGCGACAGCAGGAAGACGATGCCGTAATACGCGAAATTCTGCACGAAACCGACCACCGAGGCCACCGAGAAGGTGGACTGCGCGAACAGATCCAGCGGCAGCATCGGAGCCTCGACCCGGCGCTCCCACCAGACGAAGAAGGCCGCACCCGTTACCGCCGCGCCCAAGGCGATCAGCACCGGCCCGGCGGTCCAGCCCTGATGGCCGCCCTCGATCAGACCGTAGGTCAGGCCGCACAGCGCCGACACCACGGTGAACTGCCCGACCGGATCGATCCGCCGGCCGGATCCGGCGGGCGTCGGCGCCGCGCGGGTCACGGCGAGCAGGCCGAGCGCACCGATCACCAGGTTGACCAGGAACAGTGATCGCCAGCCCAGCGTCACCAGCAGCACGCCGCCTATCACCGGCCCGGCCGCCACCGCCGCACCGCCCGCGGCCGCCCACAGACCCACCGCCCGCGTGCGCTTGCCGGGATCGTCGTACGCGCGCCGGATCATGGCCAGCGATGCCGGCAACTGGATCGCCGCGCCGAGCCCCTGTCCGAACCGGGCGGCGATCAACATTGCCGGGGACACCGCCAGCCCACAGATGAGCGATGCGACGGTGAACAGTGCGAGGCCCACGGTGAACGCGCGCCGCGCCCCGATCCGATCGGACAGCGTGCCGCCGATCAGCTGGAAAGCGGCGAACATCAGCGTGTAGCTGTCCACCACCCACTGCAGCTGGCCGAAGCCCGCGCCGAGCCGATGTCCCAGCGTGGGCAGTGCCACGTTCACGATGGTGGCGTCCAGGCTGACCATCAGGAAGCCGAAAGACGCCGCGAACAGTGTCCACCTTGCTTGCGTCGGCGCCGCGGTGGTTTCGGGGAGGATGACGGTTGTGCTCACGTCCTTCAGCTTCGATCGCGCACTCCCGGCCGGACAATAGCGGAGGGTGCACCTGCCAGGGCTACCCTGAACGAGGCGTGATACCGGGCAGGAGGACGAGGTGGCAGGTATTCAGGCGGCCGAACTGGGTTCGTTCCTGCGCTCCCGCCGGACCGCGTTCGATCCCGGGACCGCGGGCATCTCCGTCGAGGGAGTCCGGCGCACCGCGGGCCTGCGCCGGGCCGAGATCGCCGGACTCGCGGGTGTCAGCCTCGGCTATTACACACGTCTGGAACAGGGTCGCGCCCCGCATCCGTCGCCGAGTGTGCTTTCCGCACTGGCGAATGCGTTACGGCTGACCGCCGACGAACGTGAGCACCTGTTCGCCCTCGGCGGCGACGTGCGGTTGCTGCCCGCCGAGCCGACCGAACTGGCTCCGGGCGCCCGCCGGATGCTGGAACTGCTGTCGGTGCCGACCGCCGCATACGTGATCAACCGGTACAGCGATGTACTCGCCTGGAATACGAGCGCCGCCGCGATATTCGGCCACCTTACCGAGGGCCCCCGCCGACCGAACAACCTGCGCTATGTGTTCACCGAGCCGGAATCCCGGCGGCGGTTCTCCGACTGGGCCGATATCGCCGCCGATTCGGTGGCACATCTGCGCGCGGCCACCGGACAGCGCCCGGACGACCCGGTACTGCGACGGCTGGTGGCCGAACTGAACGCCGGTAGCACCGCATTCCGCGAACTGTGGGACGACCATGAGCTGCGGCACAAGGTGAGTGGGCACAAATATCTTCATCACCCGCTGGTCGGCGCGTTCACCCTCGACTACGCGGTACTGGCCGTTCCGAACGCGGCGGGTCAACGACTCGTGGCCTACAGCGCCGAGCCCGGCACAGCCGCCTACCGGGCACTGGAACGCCTGGCGGACGTGAGTGCTCCCCCCGAGACCGCTTTCGCGGGTTGATACGAAGCGGTATCTCGTTGCCCCGCCTCCGGCGAGCCGGGACGGACTGTCGGACGGTCACCGAAAATCGCGGCTGGTCCGGGCGATTTCCTGACGATCCTCCGCCTCGTCCTGCTGGAGAACCGTGCGCCGCTCGCCCGTTCCGCCGATACCGGACTGCACCTGTCACCGGCCCAGGTCATGTTCCCCCGGGGGCCTGCGCGCAACTTCGGCTAGACACCGGCGACTGCTCGCCGACCTAGCCCTGCCGCCACTTTTCTAGGCGCTGGCGATTGCGGTGTGCCCAGGTGCGGCACTTGCCTTCGTGGTGATGCTTGTTTCGGCCCCTGGTGCCCGGTTTCCGGGGCGGGAGTTTGCCGCAGCATCCGCGGCACCGGCCCTCCAGTAGTCGCGGGTCGACGAACTCCACGATCGCGGCGAGCGTTCGAGGATCGGCCAGGGCGTGGGACAGGCCCGTCCCGATGAGTTCTTCGTAACGTAGCGGCTGTTCTTCTTGCAGGAATGTCCAGTCCTCAAGCACTTCTTGCAGGCGTAGACCATAGAAGCCTTGCACGGGCGCGTCGAGGATCCGTTTCAGCTCGGCGGCAAGTTGCCCGTTTACTACCTGGTCTTCTGGACCGCGTTGCTGAGCACGGTTTGAGCGGGCTTTTTGCATCATTTCGCCTTT